>CALDNB010000080.1 GCA_937914775.1 uncultured Clostridia bacterium | reverse complement strand
AGAAGCCGCATCAAAACTTAATAAAAAAGTTATATGGGCCCTTTCTCTTCCCGGTGCAGTGGCTCCCGTAACTGCAGGTATTATAATCAAAGACACAATTCTAAATATACTTGATGAATTGGAGGCGACAAACATTGGAACTTTGTGACGGCAAAATAGGATTTGCTTTAACCGGTTCATTTTGCACATTAAACAGTATGCTTTTACAAATGAAAAAACTGAAAGACGAAGGTGCCGATGTTTATCCCATAATGAGTGAAACAGTTTTTGCAACCAACACACGTTTTGGTGATGCAAGTTATTTTATAAAGGAAACCCAGAATTTATGCGGACACGATGTAATTGCTACAATAAAGGACGCAGAGCCAATCGGTCCAAAAAAGATGTTCGATTTATTAATAATTGCACCCTGCACAGGGAACACTCTGGCAAAACTTGCCACAGGCGTAAACGACTCGTCTGTCACAATGGCTGCAAAAGCGCATCTTCGAAACGGCAAACCACTGTTACTGTTCGTATCAACTAACGACGGTCTTTCTGCCGCAGCAAAGAACATCGGTACTTTGCTTAACTGCAAAAATATATTTTTTACACCTTTCGGGCAAGATGACTTTATTAAGAAGCCAAACTCATTGGTGGGAATTTTTGATTTACTTATCCCGTCGGCAAAAGAGGCGCTTAACTACAATCAAATACAACCAATTATCCATCAGGGACAGTAATGTCCCTGATTGGCTTTTTTTACAAATAATTATGGCTGATTTTCCAAATTATTCTTACAAATTTAGGTATATAATATATACTGACAAAATTTTTTATGAAAGGTGTAATATAGAATGAGAGTAATAGTATGTGAAAATTACGACGAAATGTCACTGCAAGGTGCAAAATTATTTGAAAGCCAGATAAGATTAAAACCAAACAGTATATTAGGTCTTGCTACAGGCTCAACTCCAATCGGCATGTATCAGAACTTAATTAAAATGTATAAAGAAGAGGGTTTGGATTTCAGCAAAATCACTTCATTTAACTTGGACGAATATTATCCGATTTCTCAGGACAACGACCAGAGTTACAGATACTTTATGAACGAACAGTTGTTTAACCATATAAACATTGATAAAGAAAAAACTTTCGTTCCAAACGGCGAAGCAAAAGATGCAGATTTAGAGTGCGAACAATACGAAGAAAAACTTGCTCAGTACGGCGGAGTTGACATTCAACTTTTAGGTATTGGCAGAAACGGTCACATCGGCTTTAACGAACCAGGTGACAAACTATATGCATCTACTCACAAAACAGGTCTTACCGAGGACACAATCGAAGCAAACTCAAGATTTTTTGCAGACATTAAAGATGTTCCCACACAGGCTCTTACAATGGGTATCGGCTCAATTATGAAAGCAAAAACAATTGTACTTTTAGCAAGCGGCAAGAACAAACACGATGCCGTAAAAGCACTTTTAGACGATTACATTACAACAGAAATTCCGTGTACTTTATTAAAAGCACACCCTGATTTTATACTAATCTGCGACAAGGACGCATACGAAGGATAAGAAAATGATATCTGCCGAAAAACTGCTTAACAGAAAACCGTTACAATTTAATATGGAAAGTTCTGCCCGTCTTTTAAAGGGTAAAACCGTAATTGTTACAGGTGGCAGCGGTTCAATAGGCAGCGAACTTTGTATTCAGATTCATAAAGCCGAGCCAAAAAAACTTGTAATTTTAGACATTAATGAAAACAACAGTTATATGCTTTACAAAAAATTAGGCATGGCAGAAAACATAAAAATAGAAATTGCAAACATAAGGGAAAGGGAAAAAGTCTTTTCCCTTTTTCGCAAATATAAACCTGATTTTGTGTTCCACGCCGCCGCCCACAAACACGTTCCGTTAATGGAGGAGTGTCCTGACGAGGCGGTAAAAAACAACATTTTCGGCACACTTAATGTTATGGACGCCTGTGTTGACTGCGAAGTTAAAAAAATGATTTTAATTTCCACAGACAA
Source organism: uncultured Clostridia bacterium (assembly GCA_937914775.1). Taxonomy (GTDB): domain Bacteria; phylum Bacillota; class Clostridia; order Monoglobales; family Firm-18; genus RGIG1864. The sequence continues at coordinate 638 of CALDNB010000080.1, read as the reverse complement.
AGCGGCAAATCCCAAAAGCGTAATGGGTGCCACAAAGCGGTTTTGCGAAATGATGATACAATGTAAGAACTCTGCAAAAACAGTTTTTTCCGCAGTCCGTTTTGGAAATGTCTTAGGCTCTGACGGAAGCGTAATTCCCATATTTCAGCAACAGATAAATATGGGCGGTCCCGTTACAATTACAGACAAAAGTATTTCCAGATTTTTTATGACCGTTACGGAAGCGGTGGGACTAATCCTTGAAACTGCAGTTTTTGCACGTCAGGGCGAAATATACGTTCTTGATATGGGAGAGAGCATAAGCATATTAACACTTGCGGAAAACCTTATTAAATTGAATGGATATACTCCGTACAAGGATATAGACATTGTTGAAACAGGTATAAGAACGGGGGAAAAACTTCACGAAGAACTGCTTATTAACCCCAGTTCTGCCGTGAAATCACAGAATCAGTCCATAATTATTGACGGCAAACAGGTTTTCAATCCGCAGGATATCTGCAAAAATCTGGACTTATTAAGAAATTCACTGTCAAAAAGTGACAAAATTATTAAAGAAACTCTAAAAAAAGCCATTGACTAACAGTGGTAATTGTAGTATAATTAAAATGTTATATTTTTAACAAAGGGGAGAGTAA
>CALDNB010000079.1 GCA_937914775.1 uncultured Clostridia bacterium | reverse complement strand
TGGAATTTTCCTTTTTCGTTTTGTTTTTGTCTTTTTTGCCAATTTCTTTGATTGCGGGAACAATGGTGGTGTTAATAGATTCACCAAATTTTGTAACCTGCATAAATTTCAATCTCAGGGTAATTAAAAGGCCTGTACCAAGAATCATAATAATCATTGGCCAACCCCAAACAAAGCCGTTAATTACAGAGTTAATCTCAGTAATTTTTTCAATAATACTGTTCCACATTTTTTTCATTCCTTTCGTTTTTTACATAAAAAAAAGAGTTAAAAAACTAACTCCGAACAAGAAAAAGCAGAGAAATTGTTAGATTTCTCAAGTACGCTCCGTCCTTTTGCCTGAGAGATTAGTGTTGTAAAACACCTTGCACCTTCGGCATCCTTTTTTGGGACTTCTCCGGAGTGCTATCAAAATACAGTACCTGTGCATATTACACACCTGAGAGTTTTACTCCGTCGGTCGTCTGTTTAACAGACATCTCCTGCATTTATCACATAGCCATTTTTTTTACATTATAACAGAAGAATTTAAAAAATGCAAGTTTTTTCGTATAATCTTGATATTTTTGTTTCTTTGATATATAATTATTTAAAAGAACAGGAGCGATGAAAAATGACACTAACGGAAGTAAACGAAAAATACGGCACAAATATTCCCGAAATACTTAAAGACGGAGAAGCGGGAAATCCCGAAAAGTGGGAAAAAGAAGGCAGAGCAAGACTGAAGGAGATTCTTCAGAGGGAAGAATACGGAGTGTTTCCGCAATACGATAAGAAGAACACAACCTTTAACATTATTGAAGAATCAAAGGTACCAAATATACCGGTGATAAGAAGACATATTGAGATTACAATCAATTTTAACGGTAAAACCTTTACTTTTAAAGCGTATATGTTTCTTCCTGAGGGGAAGAAAAAAGTTCCTGTGTTTTTAAATATTAACCGACATACATGGATGTCAAGAAGTGTTTCTCTGGGAATAATCGGAGAAAGATTTCCCGTTGAAGAAATAACGGGCAGGGGTTACGGATTGATATATTACGATACAGATGAAATAGCCCTTGAGGACTACACAGCAGGGATTATCGAACACGAAGAGGGCTACAAATATACAGATTACAGAACGGGACTGTACGAAACGCTGGGGCTTTCTCCTGAAAGAAAAGACACCCTTGGCGCTATAGGACTTTGGGCGTTTGCGGCAATGAGAGTAATGGATTATCTTGAAACTGCACCGGAGGTTGATGAAACCAGAGTTGCGGTGGTGGGACATTCAAGGCTCGGAAAAACTGCCCTTGTTACAGCCGCATTTGACGAAAGATTTGCAATGGGTATTCCCAACAGTTCGGGCTGCGGCGGCAGCGCTCTTTTTAAAACAAAAATCGGAGAACATGTAGAATATATGGTAGATGTTGTGCCTTACTGGTTTTGCCGCAACTACGAAAAATATGTAAACAACGAACAGGCTATGGAGTTTGACCAGCACTATCTTATTTCTCTTGTGGCACCAAGAAGCGTATATGTGCAAAGTTCTGAACTTGATGACTGGGCAGACCCTCAGGCGGAATTCACATCAGCCTGTCTTGCTTCGGAAGTTTACGAAAAGGTTTATGGTATAAAAGGACTGGTGGAAAACGGGTTTCCGAAAGTTGATTCGCCCCTGCAGGAAGGAAATATTGCTTACCATGTGAGAACGGGCGACCATAACCATCTTCTTTTTGACTGGAGAGCATATATGGATTTTGCCGATAAGCAGTTTGGGTTGAAATAATACGCAAATACTATTCTGATTAACTTGGTTTTTTAACTATAAAAAAGGAGATATAATATGAAAAAGAGACTGTTCAAATCAAAAACAGATAAAAAAATCAGCGGAGTATGCGGCGGCGTTGCGGCGTATTTTGATATTGACCCTACATTGGTACGACTTGCATGGGTTGCATTTACTTTCCTTGGCGGCTCAGGAGTTCTGGCGTACATAGTAGCGGCAATTGTTATGCCTGAGGAAACAGAGTAACAAGTACGGAGGTGTTATAAATGGAAAAAAGATATACAGTTCCATTGTCAGAAATCGTAAAGGAATTTAATTTGGAAACTGTAAGCGGCGACGGTAATTATGAGGGTATAATAATAAATACCCCTGACATTAACAGACCTGCGCTGCAGATGGCGGAGTTTTACGACTATTTTGACGAAACAAGAATTCAGGTTTTAGGTATGGTAGAGCACACATATCTTCAAAAAAAGACTCCCCAGGAAAGACACCACATATTCGGGCTACTGTTCTCAAAAGGTATTCCTGCTCTTGTTTTCACAAGAGGTATGGAGGTGTTTCCCGAAGCGGTTTCTGAGGCGGAAAAATGTAACATACCGATTTTAAGAACACCGCTTTCCACATCTGACTTTGTAAGTGCTTTGATTGCACATTTAAAAATCGTACTGGCACCAAGAATTACACGTCACGGCGTACTTGTTGAAGTTTACGGCGAAGGAGTACTTTTGCTTGGCGAAAGCGGAGTAGGTAAAAGCGAAACTGCCGTGGAACTTGTAAAAAGAGGACACAGACTGGTTGCAGACGATGCGGTAGAGATAAAAAAAGTGTCTGCAATATCATTAGTCGGCTCATCTCCCGAGAGAATTCGCCATTTTATAGAACTTCGCGGTATAGGAATAATAGATGTTAAGCAGATTTTCGGTATCGGCGCAGTTAAAGATTCCGAAAAAATAAATATGGTTATAAATTTAGAGCCGTGGATTGACGGAAAAATGTACGACAGACTGGGACTTGTAGAGGAATACACCGAAATTTTAGGCATCAAAATCCCGTCAATTTTAATCCCCGTAAAACCCGGACGAAATCTTGCAATTATAATTGAAATTGCGGCTATGAACAACAGAGCAAAAAGAATGGGATATAATGCTGCGGAAGTATTAAATAACCGCCTTATGGAAGAAATGCAAAAAAGCCTTGGAGAACAAGTATGAAAATAGAAGTTGATTTACACACTCACAGTAACTACAGTGCTCACAGTTACAGCACTATTTATGAAAACGTAATGTACGCCGTTAAAAAAGGGCTTAAAGGTATCGGCATCACCGACCACGGTCCCGTTATTGAAGACGGAGGTCATGTATGGCATTTCCACGCACTTAAAGATTTACCCGAATTTGCAGAGGGAGTACGCCTTTTTAAAGGTATTGAAGCAAGTCTTTTAAATGCTGACGGCAAAATGGATATTGATAAGGTAAACGCGCATAATATGGAATACATTATTGCCTCTTATCACGGCTCCTTTGAAGGAATTTTTACAAAAGAGGATTTGGAAAGTGCCTATCTTAACGCAATGGAAAACCCGCAGGTTAAGATTTTAGGGCACAT
>CALDNB010000078.1 GCA_937914775.1 uncultured Clostridia bacterium | reverse complement strand
CTAAGTCCATAACTTCCTGAGGGTTGTTTGATCAAAGCATTGCATAACCTGTCTGACGGCAAGCCATAACGTCTGAATGGTCACCGAAAATGTTAAGAGCGTGTGAAGCAACACAACGTGCGCTTACGTGGATAACTGACGGTAACAATTCACCAGCCATTTTATACATATTTGGAATCATTAACAATAAACCTTGTGATGCTGTGTAGGTTGTAGTTAATGCACCTGCAGCCAATGAGCCGTGAACTGCACCTGCAGCACCTGCTTCTGACTGCATTTCAACAACCTTTACAGGTTGTCCGAAAATGTTTTTTCTGTTTTCTACCGCCCATTCATCTGTAACTTCAGCCATTACTGATGAAGGAGTGATAGGATAGATTGCAGCAACATCTGTAAACGCATAGGAAGCCCATGCGGCAGCGTTGTTACCATCCATGGTTTTCATCTTTCTTGCCATTGATAATTTGCCTCCTTAGTATATATTTAATTATTGCATAATTAGCCATCTATCATTATATCAACTATTATACACAATGTCAACAAAAAAAGCACAGAATTGTTGAAATTCTGTGCTTTGATTTTACGCGTTTTCAACGCTTTCTTTCGGTTTTAATTTCTGCTCAACCCATCTTGCACCCATTGTAAGGACCGAAACAATAATTACATAATATATTGCAACGATTATCCACATCTGGAATGACAGGTAGTTGTAAGCAATAATCTCTTTACCCTTTTTAACAATTTCCGAAAGACCGATAACTGATAAAATGGAAGTATCTTTAAAACTTATAATAAACTGGTTTACAACTGACGGAATTACCACTCTTATTGCCTGGGGAAGTATAATGTAAAACATTGACATTGAAACTCCCATGCCAAGTGAACGTGCAGCCTCCATCTGTCCTTTGTCTATTGACTGAATACCGCTTCTGAAAATTTCTGACAGGTATGCACCTGCGTTTACCATAATTACAATTACACTTGCAACCGATACGTCAATTTTTCCGCCTGTTAACTGGGGAAGACCAAGATACAGGAAGAATGCCTGAACTATCATTGGTGTTGAACGTATTACCCACACAAAAACGTCAGATATAAGTTGCAGAATTTTAATTTTTGAAATTTTCATAAAACAGGAAATTAAGCCTAAAGGCATAGCCAGTAAAAGACCTAAAACCGTTATTTTTACTGTAACCCATACTGCAGGAACAAACCTTGGAAAGGTTTCTGCAAGTAATTTAAGAAATTCCATTTACCAATACCACCTTGTATTACTTCTGAATGTATTTGTCAAGTATTTCCTGATATTTTCCGCTTTCACGAAGATTTTTTAAACCTTCATTGAACATTGCAAGAAGTTCAGCGTTTTCACCTTTTTTAACGCCTAAGCCGTAAGATGAGCCTCTTTCCATTTCTGTAACCATTTTTAAGCCAACGCCCTGTGCGATTGAGTAACCAAGTACAGGATAGTCGTCAAAACATGCAGCAGAGTTACCTGCTTTTACGTCTTCGTACATTGTGGGAGAATCGTCAAACAGTGCAACTGTAAAGCCGATTTCGTCCTTTAAGCCGCCAACGCCGTTTTCACCGTTAATGAATGTAGCACTTTCTGTACCTGTTTTAGCACATACAACTTTGCCTTTTAAATCTTCATAACCTTTGATGTCGCTGTCTTTTGCGATACCCATTGCGATACCTGAATCAAAGTATGGGTCTGAGAAATCCATAACTTCTTTTCTTTTCTCTGTAATTGAGCAACCTGCCATAATAGCATCTGCCTGACCTGACTGAACTGCAGCCAAAGCACCGTCAAAACCGATTGCGTCAAGTTCTAATTCAATGTTCTGGTCTTCTGCGATTGCATAAAGCAATTCAATATCAATACCTACTCTGTTGCCTTCTGCGTCTTCCATTTCAAATGGAGCAAAGGTTGTGTCCATAGCAATTGTGTACTTTGCTTTTGGGGCACCATCGTTGTTGTCAACTGTCTCACCGCATGCTACCAGTGATAAAGCAACAACTGCAGTAAGCAAAAATGCAATAATTTTTTTCATGTTTTTCATTTTCTACACCTCTTTTTGAATAAATATGGTTTATTGTACCAAAAAAATGAAACAAAGTCAAGGGGTTTATTTCATTGTTTGGTGATAATTAATAATAAATGGAAGAAAAAATACATATATTTGATAATTTTTTAACCGATTTGTCTTGATATTTCCAGTTTTGTATGGTAAAATATAGGGTACGAATTAGGAAGGAGATATAAAAATGGCTTCAACTTTAGTGAAAAAAGAGAACAATACAGTGGAATTTAAGTTTGAAATAAGCGTAGATGCTTTTGAAGTTGCTATGGACAAGGCATTCAAAAAGAACGCTAAATATTTCAACATTCCCGGTTTCAGAAAGGGCAAAGCCCCAAGAAAAATGGTAGAAAAAATGTACGGTGAAGGCGTTTTATATGAAGACGCTATTAACTTTGCATTCCCTGATGCGTATGACAGTGCAATTGACGAATTACAGTTAGAGCCCGTGTCAAATCCTGAATTGGACATAGACACACTGGAAAAGGGACAACCCGTTGTACTTATCGCAAAGGTAACAGTTAAACCGGAAGTAACATTAGGCGAATACAAAGGTATAGAAATCAAAAAACCTGAGTATAATGTAACCGCAAAGGATGTTAATGCAGAAATTTCCAGAATGGCAGAAAAGAATGCCAGAATGGTAACTGTAGAAGACAGAGCAGTTAAAAAAGGCGACATTGCAAACATTGACTTTGAAGGTTTTAAAGACGGCGTTGCATTTGACGGCGGCAAAGGTGAAAAATTTGACCTTACAATCGGTTCAGGTCAGTTTATCCCCGGCTTTGAAGACCAGTTAATCGGCGCTAAAATCGGCGAGGAAAAAGAAATTGAAGTAACTTTCCCCGAAGATTATCAGGCAGAAGAACTAAAAGGTGCAAAAGCAACATTCAAAGTAAAAATTAACGGAATTACCGTTAAGGAACTTCCTGCATTGGATGACGAGTTTGCAAAAGATAATGACTTTGATACTTTTGATGCTTTAAAAGCAGATGTTAAAGCAAAATTAAAGAAAGCCGCTGACGACAGAGCAAAAGCAGAAATTGAAAACGAAGTTATTACTGTTGCTGCGAAAAATATTACTGCAGACATTCCTGACTGTATGGTAGATACACAACTTGACGCAATCGTAAGAGATTACGATATGAGACTTGCACAGCAGGGCTTAAACGTTGAGAAATACCTTCAGATTATGGGAATGACTATGGAACAGTTCAAAGAAGGCTTTAAAGACAGAGCAAAAGAACAGGTAAGAGTATCTCTTATGTTAGAAGCAGTTGCAAAAGCAGAAAAAGTAGAAGTAACTGAAAAAGAAATAGAAGATGAAATCGCAAACATTGCAGAAATGTATAAAATGCCTGTTGATGATGTTAAAAAATACATCCCTGCAAGCGAACTTAAAGCAGAACTTACAAACAAAAAGGTAGTTGCTGTTCTTGTTGACAACTGCAAAGTAGTTAAACCCGAAAAGAAAACTGCAGACAAAGAACCTGCAAAGAAAACAACAACTGCCAAAAAGACAACGACAACTAAAAAGACAACAAAGAAGGATGCAGAATAACTCATAAAGGAGATGCAGAATAACTCATAAAGGAAAGGAATGATAAATATGAGTTTAGTTCCTGTAGTAGTAGAACAGACCAACAGAGGTGAACGTTCTTACGACATTTATTCAAGACTTTTAAAGGACAGAATTATCATTTTAAGCGACGAGGTAAACGACGTAACTGCAAGTCTTGTTGTAGCACAACTTCTGTTTTTGGAAGCAGAGGACCCCGATAAAGATATAAGTCTTTACATTAACAGTCCAGGCGGCTCAATAACAGCAGGTATGGCTATTTATGACACAATGCAGTACATTAAATGCGACGTATCTACAATATGTATAGGTATGGCAGCAAGTATGGGTGCGTTTTTACTTTCAAGCGGTGCCAAAGGAAAACGTTATGCTCTGCCCCACAGTGAAATTATGATTCACCAGCCTTTGGGCGGTATGCAGGGCCAGGCGTCAGATATCAAAATTCACGCTGACAGAATTATTAAAATCCGTCAGACATTAAATGAGATACTGGCACAAAACACAGGAAAGCCTTTGGAAACAATAGAAAAAGATACCGACAGAGATAATTTCTTAACAGCGCAGGAAGCACTTTCCTACGGTATCATTGATAAAGTTATTGATAAAAGACTTTGAAAGGATATAATAAATGCCTAAAAACGACGATACAAAACAGTTAAGATGTTCCTTTTGCGGACGAAGTGAAAATCAGGTTGAAAGACTGATTGCGGGTCCCGACGTGTATATTTGCAACGAGTGCGTTGAACTTTGTGGCGAAATTATAAATGACAGCAAAAGAGGAGTATATAACGGCGGAAGAGGAATGGTAGTTCCAAAGCCCAAAGAAATCAAAGAGATTTTAGACGGTTACGTAATAGGACAGGACAATGCGAAAAAACAACTGGCTGTTGCTGTTTATAACCACTATAAACGAGTGACAATGCCAATAAAAGACAACGACGTTGAAATACAAAAGAGCAATATATTGATGATAGGGCCTACAGGAAGCGGTAAAACGCTTCTTGCCCAGACCTTAGCCAAAATACTGAACGTGCCTTTCGCAATAGCGGACGCTACATCACTTACCGAGGCAGGATATGTGGGTGAAGATGTTGAAAACATTCTTTTAAAACTTATTCAGGCGGCAGACGGTGACGTAGAGGCAGCACAACACGGTATTATATATGTTGACGAAATAGATAAAATCACCAAGAAAACAGAGAACCCGTCAATAACAAGAGACGTAAGCGGTGAAGGTGTTCAACAGGCACTTCTTAAAATACTGGAAGGAACTGTTGCATCTGTCCCACCTCAGGGCGGAAGAAAACACCCTCAGCAGGAGTTTATTCAACTTGATACCACCAATATTTTATTTATATGCGGCGGTGCTTTTGACGGACTGGAAAAAATAATAGAAAACAGAGTTGGTAAAAAGACATTGGGCTTCGGTGCAGAGGTTAAGTCAAAATCCGAAAAACAAATCGGCGAGATTTTAACTGAACTGACACCGGGGGACTTGCTTAAATTCGGACTTATCCCTGAGTTTATAGGCAGACTTCCCGTTGTGGCTTGTCTTGATAATTTAGACGAAAAGGCTCTTGTGGATATTTTGGTTAAACCAAAGAATTCTATTGTTAAGCAGTACAAAACCTTGTTTTCTTACGATAAGGTTGACCTTGATTTTAAACAGGACGCTTTGGTTGCGGTAGCAGAAAAAGCGGTAAAAAGAAAAACGGGGGCACGTGGACTTCGGGCTATACTTGAAGAATTAATGACAGAAATTATGTACGAGATACCGTCAGACCCCAACATTTCAAAGGTCGTTGTAACAAAGGAATGTATTTTGGACAATGCACAACCCAAAATAATATATAAGGAAGAAATTGGTGCAAACAATAATGTTACAAAAAGCGCAACAGCGTAAATTGTAATTTATAATAAATACTAATGAATTAGGGGGAAAAAGAAATGAGTAAAAAATATGTGTACCTTTTTACAGAAGGTAACGCAACAATGAGAGAACTTTTAGGCGGTAAAGGTGCTAACCTTGCAGAAATGACAAGTTTGGGACTACCCGTTCCTCAGGGTTTCACAATCTCAACAGAAGCATGTACTAAGTACTATGATGACGGCAGAAAGATTAATGACGATATCCAGGCAGAAATTATGGAGTACATCGTAAAGATGGAAGAAATCTGCGGTAAAAAATTCGGTGATAAAGAAAATCCGCTTTTGGTATCAGTTCGTTCAGGTGCAAGAGCATCAATGCCGGGTATGATGGATACAATCTTAAACCTTGGTCTTAACGAAGACGTTGTTGAAGTTATGGCTAAAAAAGCAAACAATCCAAGATGGGCTTGGGACTGCTACAGAAGATTTATCCAGATGTATTCTGACGTAGTTATGGAAGTTGGTAAGAAGTACTTCGAACAACTTATCGACGAAATGAAAGAAAAGAAAGGCGTTACACAGGATATCGAACTTGGCGCTGAAGATTTAAAAGAATTAGCATCACAGTTTAAAGCAGAATATAAGAGCAAAATCGGTAAAGATTTCCCATCAGACCCCAAAGAACAGTTAATGGGTGCTGTTGAAGCCGTATTCCGTTCATGGGATAACCCACGTGCTAACGTTTACCGCCGTGACAACGATATTCCTTATTCTTGGGGTACAGCAGTTAACGTACAGATGATGGCATTTGGTAACATGGGTGACGATTGCGGTACAGGTGTTGCTTTCACTCGTGACCCCGCTACAGGTGAACCCGGACTAATGGGTGAATTCCTTGTAAACGCTC
>CALDNB010000077.1 GCA_937914775.1 uncultured Clostridia bacterium | reverse complement strand
GCATAACTGTTTTCTATAGGAAGCACCGCAATATCGCACTCACCGTTAACAACAGAGTTATAAGCAGACTTAAAATCCGTACAGGAAACCTTATTGCTGTCAGGGAAAATTCTGCAGGCGGCTATATGAGCAAAAGCCCCCTCAACCCCGCTGTAAGCAACTTTCAGCCCCTGCTGCATACGGCTTTGATACGCCCTTGATAAGGACATTACGTTTTTAATATAGTCGGTATAATATTCTTTTATAATACCGTCTTCAACAAAAGCCGAGTTGTTTATAACCACCTCGTTTTCTCTTTTGCTGTCTAAAATAGGCAAACCAAATTGTTGTTTGTAGCGAAAAACAGTTTGTACCGCTTTCATTCTTTTTTCAAACAACTGCGCCATCTCACGGTCACAACTGTTTATAATTTCCCTTGCCTCTTTTAACTGGTCTGACATTTTTAACATCCCTTTCAAATAAAAAATCCCACTTGTACAAGTTACAAGTGAGATTTAAAAATATAATCAATAATTCATAAACTGATTTACACTCTCACAAGTAACTTTTTCATAGCAAAATAAGCATAACCAAAATAAAAGGCTACGCTAAAGCTAAAGAAATATTTACTTGCATTTAAAAGTGCTGAGTTCATATTAATTATCCTTTAAAATTATTTTTCATTATTATACCACTATCAAAATTCCTTGTCAATAAAAATTTTAAATTTAATATGATAATATTCTTCTGGCGGTATATTCGTCGGTAATAAGGGTGTTTATAAGACCTGTACGGAGTGCTCCCGCTATTGCAGATGTCTTGTCCTGACCGCAGGCAACGGCAACTGTCTCCTTAGCATTTTTAAGGTTGTCCTTTGATGCGCTTAAAGTGTTTTCGTACAATTCAACAAAACTTCCGTCCTGATTAAAAAAATGAGTGGCAATGTCACCTACTGCAGACAGATGCTTTTCATTGTACCCGAAAATTCTGCCGAAATTCTGTATAATTTTGTTATTTCCTATTCCCACTATGGCAATGTCGATATCTCCCCACAAAGCGTTAAGTATTTTTAAAAAGGTCGCAGTCAAAAGTATTGTCAGGGCGATAGGGGAACCAGGCATATTTCACCTTTGCACCTGTTTTGTCGGCAAAACTTCTCGCAAGTTCATTTGACAGATAACAGGCCTGTTCCATATCAGTTGCACCGAAAAGGGGAAAAACAATATTGTCAGTAATATTAACATTTTTAAACTCTGAAATTATCCGGCTTACAGTGTTGCCCCAGGAAATACCTATCTTTTTGCTTCCTTTTTCAATAAGAGATAAAATATAATCCGCGGCTTTTCTGACAGTTATGTAAAGACAAAGATTTTCGTCAGCACTGCTTACGCCGCAAACAACTGCATTTTTAATACCGAATTTATTGCACATTTCCTGCTCCAGTTCTTTTAAAACAGTTTCAGGATTGTGGATTATAATCTCAACTATGTTTTCATTAAGAGCATCGTTTAATAATTTGGATACCGTCTGCCGTGACAGTTTCATCATCTGGGCAATCTGGCTTTGAGTGTATTTTTTCTCATAGTATAAAATCGCCGCTTCTTCCATTTGTTTTTTGTGAAACTCCATATATTTAACATCCTTTTAACTTTTGTATATTTTAAATTATAACATTTTCCATAAATCGTGTCAATGATTAACATTTGTATTTGACATTTGTTAAGCAGACAAATAAAATGAGTTTAAGGAGTGATAATATGTTAGTTACTATGAAAGAAATACTTGAAGATGCAAGGAAAAATCATTACGCCATTCCTGCATTCGACGTAAGTAATTATGAAATGATGAAAGCAATCTTGGAAACCTGCGAAGAAGAAAAATCACCTGCTCTTCTTATGACACTTGGTGTAGATACCGAGGGAAGAAATCTGCAACTTTTGTCCTCTATGATTAACGGTGCTTCAAATTACTTTAAAGTTCCCGTTTGTCTTCACATGGACCACGCTACCGACATTGACTTTATAAAATACGGTTGCGACAACGGTTACAGTTCAGTTATGTATGACGGCTCGGTACTTCCATTTGAAGAAAATGCCAAAAACACCGCAATAGTTACAGAGTATGCCCACAAAAAAGGCATTACAGTTGAAGCAGAGTTGGGACACGTTGGTAATGCAAGTGTTGGAAGTATCAGCGAAACAGGCACAGATACAGATCCCGGCGAATCACTTACAGTTCCCGAAGAGGTTAAAAAATTCGTTGAAATTACAGATGTTGACGCCCTTGCAGTAGCAATCGGCACATCACACGGAGTATATCAGAAAACTCCCGAACTTCGAATAGACAGACTGGATGAAATTACCGCTATGTGTGACAGACCTCTTGTTCTTCACGGCGGAAGCGGTACTCCTGACGACCAGATGCAAAATGCAATCCGTCACGGTATTACAAAAATAAATATTTATTCAGATGTGCTTTACGCTTTAAATCAGGGACTTAAAAACACTCTTAATACCATTACAAACCCGTCAACATGGCCATTCCTGGTTTATGAAGACGCAATGAAAATGATGAAAGAAGTAGTAAGAGAAAAATTACGCACATTCGGCAGTGCAGGGAGGATATAAGTATGAGAACAAAAGCAGCGCGTCTTTACGGTGCAAATGATGCAAGACTTGAAGAGTTTGAACTTCGCCCCATAACTTCAGGGGAACTTCTTATAAAAATTATTTCTGACAGCGTTTGTATGTCAACTCACAAAACCATTCTTCAGGGTGAAAAACATCTTAGAGTTCCCGAGGGTATTGCAGAAAACCCCATTATTCTTGGTCACGAATTCTGCGCAGAAGTTGTTGAAGTAGGCGACAAGTGGAAACACAAATTCAAAGTAGGGGACAAAGTGGTAATGCCTCCCGTTCTTGCATATTTAGGCGGTGCGGAAACAGTGGGCTATACTTTCGAACACATCGGCGGAGTTTCTACATATTCTATAGTTTACGAGCACATACTTGACAACGATTTTCTTATTAAACTAAACAGCGACTCTTACTTTAACGGCTCACTTATCGAACCTGCCTCCTGCGTTATAAGAGGCTACAAAGCAAGTTTCCACCTTGACGAAAACTACAATCACGTAATGGGAATTAAAAAAGGCGGTAAAGTGGCAATTTTAGCAGGTTGCGGACCCATGGGGCTTGTAGCCATTGACATTGCACTTCACGGTCCTGTCAAACCCTCTATGGTAGTTGTAACAGACCTTGACAAAGCACGACTTGACAGAGCAGCATCTATCTTTTCAAAAGAGAAAGCAAAAGAAGACGGTATAGAACTTGTATTTGCGCAAACCTCTGATAAAGACCAACTTATGGAAATTTCAGGCGGTACAGGTTTTGACGACGTGTTTGTTTACGCTCCTGTTCCCGCAGTAGTGGAACTGGGTGATGCAATACTTGGCTTTGACGGTTGTCTTAACTTCTTTGCAGGTCCTCTTGATAAAAAATTCAGCGCAAACTTTAATTTCTATAATGTCCATTATGCTCAGCACCATGTAACAGGCACAAGCGGAAGTACACCTGAGGATATGAGAGACATTGTTGACTTAATCGGCGAAAACCGCCTTGACCCGTCAGTTATGATAACTCATATAGGCGGTATTGATGTTGCTATTGACACAACAATAGATTTGCCCAATATCCCCGGAGGAAAGAAACTTATTTACACTCACATTAATCTTCCTCTTACTGCCCTTACTGATTTTGAAAAATTAGGGGAAACAGATGAGAGATTTAAAGTTCTTGACACTCTTGTTAAAGAAAACAACGGACTGTGGAATACAAAAGCAGAAAAATATCTGTTGGAAAATTTCTAAATAAATACAAAAAAATACTCTGCAATTTGCAGAGTATTTTTTGTATTCGACCAAAGGTCGTAATTATCTCTTTGAGAACTGTGGAGCACGACGTGCTGCTTTAAGACCGTATTTCTTACGTTCTTTCATACGTGGGTCACGTGTTAAGTAACCAGCCTTTTTAAGAACAGGTCTGTTTTCTGCGTCCGCTTCTAAAAGTGCTCTTGCAATACCGTGTCTGATAGCACCGGCCTGACCTGTAACACCGCCGCCTGTAACAGATGCGATTACGTCAAATTTGCCGTTACCACCGATTGCTTCTAAGGGTTGACGTACGATTAATTTTAATGTTTCAAGACCAAAATAATCGTCTATATCACGCTTATTAATTGTGATTACGCCGGTTCCCGGAACAAGGCGTACCCTTGCTATTGATTTTTTTCTTCTTCCTGTACCGTAAAATGATGTACCAGCCATTTATATCACCTTTCCTACTTAATTTCTCTGTCCCAAGCAACGGGATTCTGTGCAGCGTGTTTGTGTTCGCCGTCTTTGTAAATGTGCAATCTTGTCATTGCTTTTCTGCCAAGTGTGTTGTGTGGAAGCATACCCCATACAGCAAGTTCCATTGCTTTGTCTGAACGGGTTTTCATTAATTCGCTGTATTTTACAGCTTTCATTCCGCCAACGAAACCTGTGTAATGATACCACATTTTCTGGTCTGCTTTGTTACCTGTCAAAACTGCTTTGTCAGAATTTATAATGATAACAAATTCTCCGCAATCTGCGTGAGGAGTAAATGTGGGTTTATGTTTTCCTCTCAAAATACTTGCAGCAACTGTTGCAACTCTACCAAGTGGTTTGCCTGTTGCGTCTATTACATACCATTGTTTATCAAGTTCTTTTGCCTTAGCCATGTATGTGCTCATATTCTTACCTCCTTAATGCTATGATGTCACAGACATCTTCATATACTTTAACACACAAAATCTTCCTTGTCAAGCATTTTTCTTAAAAAAATAATTTGTATTTTGCAAACTCTGTTTTTCTCGTTTTTTCTCTTGTTTTCTCTATTTTACTCACTTTTGATTTTTTACTTTGCTATGTTAAAATATCCCCGATAGAGGTGAAAACAGTGAAAAAACTGCAAAGCACGGTCAGACGTGCCATAACAGATTTCAATTTAATAGAAGACGGTGACGTAATAGCAGTTGGAGTTTCGGGAGGAAAAGACAGTCTTGCACTTCTCTCGGTCCTTTGTGCTATGAGAATATATCTTCCGCAGAAGTTTACTTTAAAAGCACTTATGCTAGATCTAGGGTTTGAGGGCTTTGACCCGTCACCCTTTGTAAAATACTGCGAACAGTTAGATGTGGAATGTATTGTTAAAAAGACGGACATTGCACAGGTTGTATTTAATATAAGGAAAGAATCAAATCCCTGTTCACTTTGTGCCAAAATGAGGCGGGGAGCGCTTAATGAACTTGCAAAAGAGCAGGGCTGCAACAAGGTGGCTTTGGGGCACCACACCGACGATGCCATAGAAACCTTTTTTATGTCCCTTTTATACGAAGGGCGGCTTAATTGCTTTGATGCAAAATGCTATCTTGACAGAACAGACATTACAGTTATACGTCCTTTTATATATACGGAAGAAAAGGACATAGAAAACTTTGCGAACAATGAAAATCTGCCCGTTGTTAAAAACCCCTGTCCTGCAGACGGCTTTACAAAAAGGCAGTATGCAAAGGACCTGATTACAATGCTGGAAAAGGAAAACAAAGACGCAAAACAACACATAACAAAGGCAATAACAGACGGGTTATTACTTAAAAATGTCCAAAATTAACGAGGGCTTTTTGTGATTTAATACAAAAAAATTCAAGTCAGGAACTTTCTTCTTGACAAATTGTCACAAAATGCTTATAATCAAGGGGAAATGAGGGAGAATTTTGTCGAAAATCAATTATCAGGAATTAAAAGATGAAGAATTGTTGGTAATGTCCTCCCAGGGTAACAAACACGCCGAAGAAGAACTTCTTTGCAGATACAAAAACTATGTACGAAAAAAAGTCCGCCCGTACTTTTTAGTAGGTGCAGACACAGACGACATAGTGCAGGAAGGTATGATTGGTTTATACAAGGCGATACGTGACTACAAAGTAAGCAAAAATGATAATTTCAGGGCGTTTGCTGACCTTTGTATAACGAGGCAGGTTATAACTGCAGTTAAAACCTCTTTAAGAAACAAACACGCGCCACTTAATTCCTACATTTCATTAAACAGACCTGTTTATGATGACGACAACAGCGTGACATTTTATGACTTAATTACAAAAGCCACAGCATCTGACCCCGAAGAAGTTTTTATAGATAACGAAACAACCAAAGAAATTAACAGTAAGATACATAAAACATTAAGCAAATTTGAATATCTTGTATTTGAAAGATTTCTCCAGGGTAATTCTTATGCAGAAATTGCGGAGGAAACGGGCAAAAGTCTTAAGTCCATTGACAACGCATTGCAAAGAATAAAGAAAAAGATTTCCCAGTTATTAACGGAATAAAATATTCCGTTATATATGTCCGTGTAGCTTATACAGTAAAGCACACAAAATGTGAAAACCGGTGCAACTCCGGTCACGGGTGAAGTAAAAAATCAAAGTGAGGGGTAAACAATGTACGAAGACAAAACATTAGTTTGTAAAGATTGCGGACAAGAATTTATCTTTACAGCAGGCGAGCAGGAATTTTATGCTGAAAAAGGTTTTGAAAACGAACCAATCAGATGTAAAGAATGCCGCACAAAGAGAAAAGAGGCTATTAAAGCATCTCGCGAAATGCACGTAGCAGTTTGCGCTGCTTGCGGACAGGAAGCGAAAGTTCCTTTCAAGCCAAAGAATGACAGACCTATATATTGCAGCGAATGTTTTGCGAAACAAAACTAATTTACCCCATTTTCCAAGGGTAAAATCAAAGGCACCTGACAAGGTGCCTTTTTTATTATTTACAATTTCTTCACAAACTGCAAGAAAATATGTGATATACTAAAAACATAGTTACCCCAAACTATGTTATATACTCTCTACAAAAAAGAGACTGCGAAACAAATTCGCAGTCTCTTTTTACTTATTTTTCCACAACCTGAACTTTACCTTCCGCAATTTCCTCAATTGCAATAGTTACGGGCTTTTTGCTGTCACATTCAACAAGCACTTCTCCGCCCTCTGAAATTTGTCTTGCTCTTTTTGCAGAAGCAATAACCATTGAATATCTGCTTTCAATTTTATCAGTTAATTTACTTAAAGGTGGGCAAATCATATTTTCAACTCCTTTTTTATTTTTTCCGCCGTTCTTTGCATCTTTTGTTTTTCAGCGCAAATAATGGCTTTTATTCTTTCAGATGCTTTTTCCACATCATCATTTACTACAATATAGTCATACTTATCAAGATAACCGAATTCCTCGTATGCCCTTTTAATTCTTTGTTCCACTACTTCTTCCGTCTCTGTTCCTCTGCCCGTAAGACGGTCTTTTAAAATTTCCATAGTAGGAGGAACCATAAAAATCATTACAGTTTCGGGGTACTTTTCTTTAACCTCAGTACCGCCCTGAACTTCTATTTCAAGTATTACGCTGTCTCCTTTATCAAGCCGTTCAAAGCACGGTTTTTTAGGAGTACCGTAACTGCTGGAAATATACTTTGCGTATTCTAAAAGTTCGTCATTTTCTATCATACTGTCGAACTTTTCCTGTGTAACAAAATAGTAGTGCTGTCCGTCAACTTCTCCCTCGCGGGGCTTTCTTGAGGTAGCAGAAACAGACAAAAATATGTCGGTTTCATTTTCT
>CALDNB010000076.1 GCA_937914775.1 uncultured Clostridia bacterium | reverse complement strand
ACAATATTACTATGGAGGACGCGGTAAAAACTGCACTTTCATACACAAACAACGGTAATTTAGTGTTTACACCAAACCCCGAAATAATTATGTCTGCACAAAAAGACGAACAGATGAAAGAGGTTTTAAACGGCGGAGATTTAGTACTGCCTGACGGAATCGGGGTAGTTATAGCATCAAAAATATTAAAACAGCCATTGCCCGAAAGAGTGCCCGGCTTTGACTTTTGCTGTAACTTAATGGAGCAGGACAAAACCTTTTACTTCTTCGGCGGAAAACCGGGAGTGGCAGAAACTGCGGCACAGAAAATGTTACAAAAAGGCGTAAAAGTTGTCGGAACTCACCACGGATACTTTGATGACGACACAGAAATTATAAATGACATAAACGAAAAAAATCCCGATGTTTTGCTTGTGTGTCTTGGAATGGGCAAACAGGAAAAATGGATGTGGGAAAACAGATACAGATTAAACACACGTATTATGGTAGGTGCAGGTGGCACATTGGACGTGCTGGCAGGAAACGTAAAACGTGCACCGAAAATATTTCAGAAGTTAAACCTTGAGTGGTTATACAGAGTAATAAAGCAACCAAGCAGAATTCCAAGAATTATGGTATTACCCAAATTTTTATTAAAAGTAATATTTAAAGGAGAAAGATAATGCTTATAGTTATAGAGGGCGTTGACGGAAGCGGAAAACAAACCCAGACAGAACTTTTGCTAAAAAAATTAAAAGACCTTGGCAAAAAGGCAGTAAAACTGACATTCCCCAATTATGAGGGAGAAACCTCTGCCCTTGTAAAAATGTATCTGTCAGGGAAATTCGGCAAAGATGCCGACGCCGTTAACCCGTATGCCGCATCAATCTTCTATGCGGCAGACCGAATCGGCTCGTACTTAGAAACGTGGAAACAGTATATTGATAATGACACAATTGTAATATGCGACAGATACACTACTTCAAACGCCATTCATCAGGCGTGTAAACTAAAGGGTGAGGAGAGGGACAAGTATCTTGACTGGCTGTTCCCCTTTGAATACGATTTACTTGGTCTTCCGAAACCCGACCACGTTATATTTTTAAATATGCCCCCCGAATATGGGGAACAACTTACCAAAAACCGCGCCAACAAAATTACGGGCGGAGAAGCACAGGACATTCACGAAAGTAACAGAGCGTATATAGAAAATTCTTACAACAGCGCACTTTATACTGCAAAAAAATTCAACTGGAAAGTAATTGATTGCGTAAAGGGTGGCAAAATAAAAAGTATAGAAGAAATCAATAATGAAATCACAGAGGTATTATTTTAATGCTTGACTTTAAAGAACTTACACTTAGTTCAAAACAGGAAATAGAAAACTGTATAAAAAACGTAAGAATTACTTCAAGTGAACTTACTTTTACCACGTTTTTTATATACCGCAAACTTTTAAACGTAAAATACGCAATAAAAGACGGTATGGTAATTTACAAAACAAAAATAGGTAAGGGCAAAGAGGGCTTTCGCTTTCCCTTAGGCGACGGGGACAAAATCGCCCTTATAAATGAATTAATAGCCGAAAACCCCAACCTTTTGTTTTACGGATTAACTGCCGATATGGTAGATTTTCTTGAACAAAGCTTCAAAGGTCAGTTCTCCTTTTCCAAAATGGAGGATTATGACGACTACGTTTATTCACAGGACAAACTTGCAAATTTAACAGGTAAAAAACTCCACAGTAAAAGAAATCACATAAATAATTTTTATAAACTGTACCAGAGCGAGTTTTCAGAGATTGCCCCCGAAGATAAAGACCTTATTATTTCTTCCTACGACAGATGGTTTAAAGAAACTGACGACAAATTTTTGTTGCAGGAAAAAGAGGGCATAAAAGATTTGCTTGACAATTATGACAAGTTAGGTCTTGTGGGCGGAAAACTTACGGTATCGGGAAATCTTGTTGCCTTTTCCATAGGGGAAAGGTTAAATGACGACACTGCAGTAGTCCACATTGAAAAGGCGGACACGAATTACAAGGGAGCATACACCGTAATAAACCAGCAGTTTGCCAAAAACTGTCTTGAGGGTTTTACCTATATAAACCGTGAAGAAGATATGGGCATTGAGGGCTTACGAAAAGCAAAAATGTCATACCAGCCCGATTTTATGGTGGAAAAATACAGAGGAGAGTTAATATGATTTATATATTTTTGGCACAGGGCTTTGAAGAAACTGAATACATTGCCACAGCAGACGTGCTTTTAAGAGGGGGCGCACAGGTTACTACCGTAGCCATTGACGACCTCGAGGTAACAGGAGCACACGGAATTACAATAAAGGCAGACTGCAATATTTACGACTGCGACTTTTCTGACGGGGAATTGTTTGTGCTTCCTGGGGGAATGCCCGGCACAAACAACTTACAGGACTGCGAAGAATTAATCAAATTATTAAAAGATGCCTATAAAAAGGGCAAATACATCGGTGCAATATGTGCCGCACCAAAAATTTTAGGGGAACTTGGCTTTTTAAAGGGCAGGGACGCTACCTGCTACCCGGGTTTTGAAGAATTTTTAATCGGTGCAAACGTAGTTGATAAATCTGTTGCTCATACAGGTAACATTATTACCGCAAACGGTATGGGCGGCGCAATTGACTTTGGTCTGAAACTTCTTGAAGTTCTCGGAAAAGACCATCTTAAAGTTAAAAAGGACATTTTATACAATGGATAAGAACCAACTTCGGGAAAAGTACAAAAAAATAAGAGCCAATGACACAAACTTTCTTCTTCCATTTGCCACTCTTAAAAAATCGCAGATTTTTAAAGATGCAAACGTAGTTATGGGATACCAAAGTATTAACAACGAGCCGTATGTGCCCCATACAATTTCGGGAAAAACCGTTGTTTTGCCCGTAACAGATGTAAAAAATGGCGTAATTACTCCCCATACTTTTACCTCTCTTAAAAAAGGTACATACAACATTGACGAGCCAGTAGGGGGAGCACAATACAACGGCAAAATAGACTTAATAATTGTGCCCGGTATATGCTTTAACAAAAAGGGATACAGAGTTGGCTACGGAAAAGGGTATTACGACAGATTTTTAAAAGGCAAAGACAGTATAACAGTAGGTTTATGCTATGAAAGTCTGCTTACAGAAGAAGAATTTCAGTGTGAATTTGACATAAAGGTAAATTACATTGCCACAGAAAAAGCACTTTATAAGGTGGAGATATAAATGGAGCAACAAAAAAAAGCACAATACAGCATTAACTCCTGCGGATGGCTGTTGCTGTTTGTGTTTTATCTGCAGTTTTTAACAGGAGAAACACTTAATTTAATATGGGAAAAAATGTTTTGGGGCTCTGTTCCCCAGTACGTTGCAATAGTCTGTGTGCAGATTTTTGCAGTTGTTATTCCCTGCACAGTATTTCTGCTTCTTAAAAACACAAAACCAACAGAAATATTAAAAACAAGAAAATTAAACGTGCCGACAGGTATTGTGTGCTTTTTAATTGGTGTATTTGCACAGCCTGTAGCAGGGCTTATAAACAGTCCCGTAATTATGGCAATGTCAAAAGGCGGACAGGTTTCACCACAACTTAATATTCCTCAGAACTTCGGCGGATATCTTTTAGGACTTTTGGTAGTAGCCTTAATTCCCGCAGTATTTGAGGAATTGTTAATGCGCGGTATAGTTCTTCATTCAACTGAAAAGTACGGCTACAGACTGTCCCTTGCCATATCTTCAATATGGTTTGCACTTTTACATAACAGTTTTGAAAATTTTCTGGGAATGTTGTTTTTAGGCTTTGTCCTTTGCTATGCCGTATGGATGACTCAGTCGGTATATGCAGGGATTATAATACATTTTTCATTTAACGCCTCTGCCCTTACAATGCAGTATTTAGGACAGCCAAATATATGGGTTATGTGGCTTTACATAATAGTATCAATATTCCTTTTCTCCGTTTGTCTGTCTGCAATAAACAGAAAACTGGTACGCCGTTACAGGTCAAACAGAATGTTTGTTTATATTTTAAAGGCACTTTTAAACCTGCCTGTAATATTAATTATTTTAGGAATTACAATGTTCCACTTTTGTATATGAGGTGAGAGTATGAGAAATCGTTACAGACCCATGTTTACAACAAAGAGGAGACACTACAAAAGAAATATAATTTTATGTATTTTACTTGCCCTTGTTATTTTTGCAGGATACGTTACTTTGTCTGACGTATATGCTTTAGGCAGACGTGACGGCGGTGCAGTATCAGTATATCTTCCCGAAAATGCAAACTCAGGCGACGTCTCGAAAATACTGAAGGAAAACGGTGCAGTAAAATTCCCCCTGTTCTTCCGCCTTTACGCGCAAATTAAAGGTGAAGAAACGGTAAGCGGTGCCTTGGCAGTAGAATGTTCTTTGACATACAAAGAACTGTTAGAAGCAATATCCTTAAAAAACAACGAAAACATCACAACATTTTTAGTGGAAAACGGCAGTACTGTAAAGGACATAGAGGATATGGCTCTTGCAGTAATGAATATTACACCAAAGCAGTTCCGTGACGCTATGGCAAACTACAAGTGGGACAAAAACTATATAGCAAGTCCCTCTTACGCTACAAAGTATCAGGGCTACTTTTATCCGGGAAAATATACTTTCCAAAAGGGCGTAACTGCAGACACCCTGATTTCCGCCATGGTTTCAGAATTCGGCAAAAATTTAGGTGAAACTGTGGAAAAAGCAAGTACCGACACAGGGTTATCAGTAAACGAAATTATAACTATTGCATCTATTGTGGAAAAAGAGTGCAGTACTTATGAAGAAATGGTAAATAAAGTTGCAGAAATAAAAGAAAACTTAAAGGCAGAAAAGCCTTTATGCGTTGAATCGGCACTTAAATACGCCTTAGGCAAAGACGTAATAGAAGATACGGATAAAAAAATACCGTCACCTTACAACACATTTATAAACAAAGGTCTGCCGAAAGGACCAATCTGCAACCCAAGTATTGATGCAATAAAGGCGGTAACGGAGGCTCAGTAATGGAAAACAACGAAGATTATAATATTAATTACGAATACATTGTCCGCTACATAAGAGACACCATCAAAAAAAATGACGGACTTTTAAAGGAAATGGAACAGTACGCAAAAGTTAACGACGTACCTATTGCCCAGCCTGAAACCATACGCTTTATTGAAACACTTATTTTGTCGTCAAAGGCAAAATCGGTGCTGGAGGTTGGCTCTGCAATAGGCTACACTGCAATAACTCTTGCAAACCACGGCTGTACTGTTGACACAATAGAGCGAAACGAAGAAATAATACCCGTTTTATACCAGAACATTGAAAAATCAGGACACAAGGATAAAATCAAAGTTTACGAGGGTGATGCAACAGAGATTTTGTCGGAATTAAACGGCAGATACGATTTTATATTTTTAGATGCGGCAAAAGCACAGTATATGGAATTTTTACCACATTGTCTGCGTATGCTAAATGACGGCGGCATTATTTTCAGCGACAATATTTTATACAAAGGAATGGTTGCAACAGACGAACTGTTCCGCAGAAGAAAAATAACAATTATAAGACGTTTAAGGAAGTATTTAGAGGAACTTTGCAATAACGAAAGCCTTGTTACTTCCATTGTTCCAATCGGTGACGGTGCTGCCATAAGTTATTATAAAAAGGAGCAAAAATAATGGTAAATCTTATTTTAAGATTGAATTCCCGACAAAAAGCAGGGGTTACTGCAGGGATTATGGGTATAGTTCTAAACCTGTTACTGTTCTCTTTTAAACTTGCAGGGGGGCTTATTACAAAGTCCACCGCAATAATTGCCGATGCTTTTAACAATCTTTCAGATATGGGAAGTTCTGTTATTACCTTTATCGGCTTTAAAATGGCAGGTAAACCTGCAGACCGCGACCACCCTTTCGGTCACGGACGCCTTGAATATTTAGCAGGTCTTTTAGTTTCATTTTTTATAATCATTATGGGTTTTGAACTTGCAAAACAGTCTTTCGGGAAGATTTTCCGCCCCGTACCTGTTAAGTTTTCAGTTTTTGCCCTTGTTACCCTTGGGGTATCGGTGCTGGTAAAACTGTTTATGTTTTTTGTAAACAACGAACTGGCAGAAAAAATCAATTCAGAGACATTAAAAATTACTGCCCGTGACAGTTTAAACGACAGTATTGCAACATCTGCGGTGCTTCTTGGTACTGCAATATCTTTTTTCACCACAGTAAATCTTGACGGATATTTAGGTCTTGGTGTGTCCTTGTTTATTATGTATTCAGGTGTAAAAAGTGCCCTTGACACAATAAATCCCATGCTTGGGGAGGCGCCCGACCCGATTCTTGTAGAAACAGTAAGAAACGAGGTTTTATCTGACGAAAGAATCCTTGGTATTCACGACCTTATAATTCACAACTACGGACCAAACAAAATTTTAATGTCACTTCACGCGGAAGTTGACAGTAAAGGTGACGTTTTGGAACTTCACGACCTTATTGACTCTGTGGAAAAAGAATTACAACAGAAATTTAACTGCGAGGCGGTAATTCACATGGACCCCGTAGTTACTGATGACGTTGAGGCAAACGAAATAAAAAACAGCGTTACTGAAATAGTAAAATCAATTGACTCCCGTCTTTCTATCCACGATTTTCGTATGACAGACGGAATAACACATAAAAATCTTATATTTGATATGGTGGTGCCCTTTGACCTTACTCTTCCTGACAGCACGTTAATTGAAATGATAGAGCAACGGCTTATAGGCGGCACATACTATTTAAGTATAAATATAGACAGGGAATGATAATATGAATTTAATTGTTGCAACAGATAAAAACTGGGGAATAGGTAAAAATAACGACCTTCTTTTCCATATTCCCAAAGATATGAAGTTTTTCAGGGAAACCACTACGGGAAAAACCGTTATAATGGGAAGAAAAACATTAGAGAGTTTCCCAAATAAAAAACCCCTGCCCAACAGACGAAACATTGTCCTTACAAGAAACAAGGACTATAATGTTGATGGTGCAGAGGTAATATATGATATATCTGAATTAAATGTTGAAGCCGATGCCTTTGTAATTGGCGGAAGCGAAATTTACAAACTTCTTTTGCCTCTTTGCCACACCGCATACATTACAAAAGTAGATGCAGACGGTGGTGCGGACAAGTTTTTCCCCAATTTAGATAAAGACGAAGAATGGGAACTTATAGAACAGTCCGAGCCTGTTACCGATAACGGTTACACCATTACTTTTTGTAAGTTTCAGCGCAAAAACGGCACTTGCCCTCAAACATAATACTGTGGCCTGTTACAACACCGTCAACAAGATTTCCCGCCATTTCCGTAAGATCTGGCATTAAATCAATAGCCACGTCAGACACATTTCCGCAAACATTGCATTTAAAGTGATAGTGAGGGGCAGGATTGCCGTCAAAATGCTCACTTCCCATTGTTGCGGGAATTTTTAAAATGTCCCCGTTCTGGGCAAGAAAGGCAAGATTTCTGTAAACAGTTCCAAGACTTATGTTTGGAATGGTTTTTCTTACCTCGGCATATATAACGTCGGCAGTAGGGTGGTCATAACGGCTTTTTAATTCGTTAAGTATTGCAAGACGCTGTCTTGAATATTTTGTTTTTGGCTGCATAATATCAACTCCGAAAATAGTTATCATTATCATTATATCATATAAACCCTGATTTGTAAAGGAGAAATTACTAATGACAAATTACATTGCTTTCCCAAAATTAGGTTTGGAATTTAATATTAACCCTATTGCATTTACATTAGGGGGAATAACTGTACGGTGGTACGGCATTATAATTGCCCTTGCTCTTGTGTTGGGTGCGCTTTTTTGCGTACGCCTTGCGAAAAAAGAGGGACTTGACCCTGACATTATTACAGACATTGTACTTGTGGGGGCTCCCCTTGGTATAATCTGCGCACGTCTTTATTACGTTATTTTTAACTGGGAGCAGTATAAAGGTGATTTGTTAAGTATTTTTGCAATATGGAACGGCGGTATTGCCATATACGGGGCAATTATCGGCGCAGTAGTTGGTGCATATATTTACTTACGG
>CALDNB010000075.1 GCA_937914775.1 uncultured Clostridia bacterium | reverse complement strand
CTGCATTACCCATGTCAAGCGCCTGACCGCCTACTGTAAAGTCAACTAATTCTTTTCCTGGACTTAAAGATATGCAACCTAATGTATCTTTTCCGTTTGCGTTTATCATATTATCCACCTGGAAGTTAAAGGAAATAGTTTCGCCCTCTACTAACGGTGATAAAAGGGGAATTGCCACTTCTACTGTATATGATTTTCCGTATTCGTATGTTGTTTTACCTTTAAATCCTAACACCTGCTGTTCGTAAGAAGAAAATCTTCTGCCCTGCCAGTCAGCATAGAAAAGATGGTGGTCAGTAAATGTTCCTGTATATGGTGCCATATGCCCGTTTGTAGCAATTCTTATTTCCAATGCATCGTTCAAGTGAGGATGCGAATCATCTTTTAAGTAGTTTGAATCAACTTTAAAAGGAGTTGTATCTACGATTTCTGCTGCCACATAAACAAATTTAGAGTCGTGTAAAGCATAAACAGTAGCTTCACTCTCGGTGTTTGCACCATAAGTTGACGGACCTGATATATTTACATTAAAACTTGCTCTGTAAACGTCATCAATTTTACCGTCAATAACAGGTGTTCCTCCAAGAACAATTTTGCTTCCGTAGGAAAGTGAACTGTCTATTGCAGATACTGAAATTGTGCCTAAAACTAATAATGCAGTAAGTAAAATACATAATATTTTTTTCATATAAATCTCCTTAAATATTTTTTTCATTATTATACCACAGGTGTTTTTTTATTGTCAACATATTGACAAAACAATGGTAGTATTATATAATAAAAAAAGATGCAGAGATTTGGAGTCGCGTCAAAAACAAACCTTACTGAGGTTTGTTTTTGGCGCATTTTTATAGCATAAAAGGAGAATAATATGAGTGATTTGCGAAAGAAAAAACTGTTTTTACTTGATATGGACGGGACTTTGTACCTTGACAATCAACTGTATGAGGGAGTGCACGAGTTTTTAGACTACATAAAGTCAATAGGGGGAAAGTATATTTTTGTAACCAACAATTCCTCCAAAAGCGTTGACAAATACATTGAAAAACTTGCAAGTCTTGGAATTAAATCGGAGGCAGAAGATTTTTTAACATCAACAAACGCTACGGTCCTTTATCTTAACAAAAAGAATTACAAAAAAATATATGCCTTTGGCACGAAGTCATTTAAAGAACAGTTAAGAGAGGCAAATCTTCCCATTACAGACAAACTGGAAGAGGATATAGATTGTCTTTGCATGGGCTTTGACACAGAACTGACTTTTCAAAAACTTGAAGATGCCTGTATCCTTTTAAACAGAGGGGTTGACTATGTGGCTACGAATCCCGATTGGGTGTGTCCCACCTGGTACGGCTCTGTTCCCGATTGCGGGTCAATAAGCCAGATACTTTGCACTGCAACAGGAAGAATGCCTAAATTTATCGGAAAACCACAACCTGAAATGGCGTTACTTGCTATGGAACAAAACGGATTTACCCCCGAAGAAACTGCAGTTATCGGTGACAGATTATATACCGATATTGCCTGTGGAGTAAATGCAGGAGTAAGTACGATTTTCGTACTTAGCGGCGAGGGTACTATGGAGGATGTAGAAAAAAGTGACAAAAAGCCCGAGTTTATTTACGAAAACGTATTTGAACTTTATAAATATTTAGTAAAGGAGCAAGAAAAATGATTGAATTTGATTGCAGTTGTAAAATGGGTAAGCACAGCGCACCTGTTGACGATTATGTGATTGAACAGGGAGCAATAAAAAAACTACCTGAAATGATTAAGGATTACAAAAAAGTATATATGGTTTGTGATAACAACACATATAAAGCGGCAGGGGAAAAAGTAAAGGAAATGTTAGAGGAGGAGAACAAACTGTTTTCGTTCCTTATGTTGCCTGATGACCCCCTTCCCGATTATGAAACCATTGGTAATATTTTAATTCACGCAAACAATCCCGGAGCAGATTCCGATATTTTTGAATATTCCCCGCTGCCTGATTTAATTCTTGCAGTAGGCTCAGGTACTATAAATGACAGTTGCCGTCTTGTTTCCTACAGACTTGGAATACCTTACGGTGTTGTTGGTACTGCGCCATCAATGGACGGATACCTTTCGGCAGGTTCACCTACGTTGTTTGGCGGAAGTAAAAGTACTATCAAATGCACAACACCTAAATTTTTAATTGCGGACACAGATATAATAAAAGACGCTCCCTGGGATATGCTTTTGGCAGGTATAGGGGATATGTTTGGTAAATACACAGGTATTCTTGACTGGGAACTTGCAAGGGATTATAACGGAGATTACTACTGTGAAAAAATTGCAGAAGATGTTATACAGGCTACAGATTCATGCCTT
Source organism: uncultured Clostridia bacterium (assembly GCA_937914775.1). GTDB lineage: Bacteria > Bacillota > Clostridia > Monoglobales > Firm-18 > RGIG1864. The sequence goes on along the minus strand of CALDNB010000075.1, from coordinate 3,083 downwards.
AATAACGGCTATAAATTAAAGGACAGAGACCCCGAATGTATTAAAAACGTTATGGAGGGTTTTGTAGTAACAGGTCTTGGTATGGCTTACACAGGAAACTCACGCCCCGCATCAGGGTCGGAGCACATTGTGGCACACGCCTGGGAACTTGAAGATGTAAAAGAGGGTAAAAAACCAAATCTTCACGGTCTTGAGGTTTGTGAGGCAACACGTCTTATTGCAGATATGTATTTAATGCTTATGGAAGAAACAGAAGACCAGCACCTTAAAAATCTTATTTCAAAATACACAGGATATTTTGAAGCAGTAGAAAAATTCTGTGTAGAAATGAAAGTACCCTCTCCTGCAGACGATGTCGAAAAAATAGTGAAAAGCGTTTTAAAAGCACTAAAAATGAGAGACAGATATACAATTCTGTTTTACCTTGACAGAATAGGACAGTTAGAACGCTATGCAAGAGTATGTGCAGAAAAACTGGTGAAAAGATTATAAAAGAAAGGCTTGTATCGGTCAGATACAAGCCTTTTTATTATTTTATTTTTTTACATTCAAGATAAAATCTTTTTTCCCACGCTTCACCCATGGAGAAAGTTTTTCTCGGTAACGAGCCGTCTTTAATTACTGTGGGGAACAGTTCTGATTTTTCCATAGGAGGAAGAAGAAAACCTATTGTGTTACTTTGCTTTGTAAGTTCTAAAACAACATCGTCCCCGTGAATATAATCGATTTTACAGTTGTTCTCTTTAATGTAATAATCTAAAAAGTTTTGTAACGTTCCAACAGTCAGTTGGCTGGAGGGGTTACTTACATATATGTCTTCCTTTTTGCCGTTTATTACATAAGTGATTTTTTGTCCCACGCCGTCGTCGTTACAATCATAGTATTGTTTGAGTGAGTCTAAAAGATGCTTACTGTCGCAATTAAAAACTACTCTGTGTATAGGCTCGAATTCTAAAGAACTGTCGTGAATATTAACAATTTCAACTAACGGGAAACGTGCAGGGTGATTTTCCTGCTGCTCTTTTGTTAACCCTTTTTTGATTTGCTCCCAGCATTCTTTTGCAGTTGCTAAAGAGTGGTTACCGTCGCCTACTGCAAACAGAAGTTTATTGTCGCCCTCCAACTGATTGTAAAGTTCGGACAAAGCGTTAATTACGGCCTCACCGTTAATCTGGTATCCTTTAATATGACCGCTTTGGCACATTAAGTCAAAATCATAGACAGGTGTGGCAGTTTCTTTATTTATTGATTTAAAAACTATATCTTTTTCGTCATCAATTAAAAGCATAATGTGAGGAAGTTCCAAACCTGCGTTAATTCTTACTTTAACACGAGGCGGTATTCTTTCTATAACAGTACCCTCTGTTGCTCTAATTAAAGAAGTTGAGCCTTTATTGTAGTCATAGTGTTCAAGGTCAACAGAGCCTACTATACCACGTCTTGTTTTACCCTTTAAAACTGTTCTTTCTACATAGACAAGACTGTCTTTTAAAGTTTTAAAAACACCGTCATTTATGTATTTTTCCATAGTTTCGTTGATGTTTTTTATTCTTTCCTCTGCATCATCGTCTTCAAGATAAATTTCGGGGAAAATCATATTGAAAGTGGAGGGAGAAGAGCCCACAGTATTTTCTACGTTTTCCCAGTATTTGGGCTCAGACGTATATTGGTCACAGGCAACTACACTCCATTTTGTCATATCTGCACTTTCGGGTAATAAAATATCTGCAGTTTTAAATGGTACTTTATTCATAAATTATCATTCCATTTCGTTTATACTGATTGTTCTTGTGTGCTGGGTGTGGAACCATTCTTTTTTGTTTTTCTTTGCAATACCTACAATTGTGATGGGTACCCATGTAAGAGAATATATCATATAAGTAAAATAGTGAATAAACAGTTTTTTGTCTGCTTTTTTCTCTACTACAAGTACAAGAGGTATCCATAAGAACTGCATTATAACATAGACGTTCCAGATAGCCTGAGGAACAAGCCCGTATAATACAAGATTACTTTCAGGGAATATTGCCTGAATCCACGCCATAACAGTAAGCATACCGTTTGTGATTATTCTTAAAGGCTGAAGCAGGTATATTGCACAGTCAAAGGGTGCTAATTTATGCTCTTTAACTGATTTTTTAAACAGTTTCATACAAAATCTTCCTGCAACGTCGGCGTGTCCCTGCATCCATCTTACTCTCTGCTTCCAGGACTGTGACATTGTAAGAGGTTTTTCGTCATATACTACTGCATCGTTTGCCCATGAAACCTTTATATCATTAAGTGAAAGTTTCATTGTAAATTCCATGTCTTCTGTAAGGCAGGTAGCGCCCCAGCCGATTTCTTTTAATACAGATAAATCAACAGAAAAGCCTGTTCCGCAAAGTTGACATCCAAGTCCTAAATTGTATCTTGACTGCTGGAACAGTTTGTTAACTGACCAGAAGGCAATGGAGTAGGAATATGAAATCCACGAATCGCCGGGATTTTTACTGTCGATATACCCCTGCACAACTTTGTGTCCTCTGTTATGCTGAAGATTTATATTTTTAAGAAAATCAAAGTGAACAAGATTGTCGGCATCAAATACTACAATTGAGTCAAACTTTCTGTCCATTTTATAAATTTTGTCAAACATCCACTCAAGAGCAAAGCCTTTGCCTCTGCATTCTGTGTCTGTTCTCTCAAATACAGTTGCACCTGCATTTCTTGCAACTTCTGCAGTATTGTCAGTGCAATTGTCTGCAATTAAGAAAATTTCATATTTATCTTTTGGATAGTGTTGATTTTTAAGACTGTAAATCAGATTTTCAATTACTTTTTCTTCGTTGTGCGCGGCAACAACTACCGCATAATCTCTTTCCACTATGTTATCAAGTTTCTTTTCACGTTTTGGAATGAAACTGAAAACCGAAATAACAAAGTAGTATGCACCAAGCATCAGAAAAAGAAATTGAAATATGTAGTTGATAAGCATTAAGACAGATATGTCTTCCATTGATTTAACACTTTCCTTTCATAAAAAAGTATAAAAATATCCATACATAATTAATATACAACACTTTATGTAAAAAATCAACACT
>CALDNB010000074.1 GCA_937914775.1 uncultured Clostridia bacterium | reverse complement strand
ATTTTAAGGACTTTTTGGCAGCAAATGGGGCACTTTGAAAAGTGCCCCATTTGCTGTCATTATAACTCTGCCCTTTGCAGTTTGTCAATCGGTTATTTGTCATTTTTGACGATTTTTACAGGTTGAACAACTTCTATTTTGTGAATTTATGCAATATTGCGTCTTGAAAATTGCAAAATGTGGTGATAATATAAAGGCACAAAGAAGAACACTTCTTTTTTAAAGGCTTTCCCAAATCTTCCGTTCATATAGAAATTGAGAAGTCAAACATATGAAAATGCCATACGGAAGCATTACAACAAGAAAGCCCATACAGCCCGCAGAAAGAGAGGTTACGCAAATGACGGAACCCAACAACTTCATGAAATGACCCTTGATCGTCAGAGTGGTTAACTGAACGGTCAAGGGTCATTTCACGGGAAGTTCCCGCTGACAATACGTTACGGACTGCCTCGGTCAGACACCATCCTCTGGGCCCCTCGACCGGTGCTAGCTTCCGCTCAGTATCGTCACTCTATTCCACCCTTTGGGGTGGTTATTTTTTGTCTTTCCGCACCAAAACATTTTGCTCACTTCCGGCGATGCGCTGCGGGAGAGATTCTTAAGAGAGGGCAACCCGTGCTCGGTGCGGTGCTGTCGGTACTTCCCTTAGCCCGCTCGGTATCGTTCTAATGGTCCAACTACGAAAGACGGCTATTTTGCGGGAGCAAGAATTCAGCGCCTCTCTTAAGCCGCGTTCTTTGGGTACTTTCTTGGCTCCCGCCCCCGGCAGGGAACAGTTTTGGGTTGTGAAAAATCTGTTGCCGTGGTATACTGGTGAAAACAAACAGAAAAGAGGGCGCATTATGAAACTTGTACACGGACGGCCGGAAAATATGGAGGAAAGACTTCCCAAGGAAGTACGGGTCTACGATTTTCTGGATAACCTTGCCGCCTTTACCGATAACGTCCTTGATTTTGTCAGGGTCGATTTTCAGTGATTTCATCTTTGGTGCATATTTGGACAGTTCTGCTCTTGGCTGTGCAATAACAGGTGCCATAATATCGTCAAGGATGTGCAGTCTTGCTTTGCG
>CALDNB010000073.1 GCA_937914775.1 uncultured Clostridia bacterium | reverse complement strand
GCCTCTTAAGCCATGTGTATTAGAAATATGACCAATCTCAAAATAATCTACCATAATTACTCCTAATCCATTATATCTACATTAATTTTTAACCCTTGCTTTGTTGCATATGCTTTCATCAAAGCTCTTATAGACTTCGCTATTTTACCTTGACGACCGATAACTTTCCCCATATCTGATGGGTCAACTCTTAGTTCTAAAGTTGTTAGCTTTTCATCCGTTCTAGAAGTAATTTCTATTTTTTCAGGATAATCAACTAAATCATCATTAAAAGTTTCATTAGCTAAACTTTCATTGTTTATAACACCTGGTATAAGTCTCGTAACAGCATCAACTACAGCCATAGCAGGAATTTCTCCCCCTGTTAAAACATAATCCCCAACAGATAAAGTCTTATCTACTATTGTCTTAATTCTTTCATCAAAGCCCTCATAATGACCACATAATAGTATTAAATGTTTTAAATTAGAATAATCATATGCTATTCTTTGATTAAAAGTTTCTCCACTAGGTGTTAGCATTACTATGTATGAATCATTTGTTTTAATACTTTCAATAGCATTAAAAATAGGTTCACACATTAAAACCATACCTGCTCCACCACCATAACCGTAGTCATCAACTTGTTTATTCTTATAAGGAGAATAATCTCTAATATTATGTACTTTTATATCAACTAATTCTTTTTCTTTAGCTCTTTTAATAATAGATTCATTTAATACTCCAGTAAACATTTCTGGAAATAATGTTAAAATATCTATTTTCATTTTTTCACCATCAATCTAATAAACCACTTATATTTTCTAAGGTAATTATCCCATCTTTTAAATTAATGTTTTTTAGTTCAACTGCTCTTACGGCAAACTGCTCTGCTTCGCCGTTAGAAATTGCAACACCGAATTTTGAGTCTATTTGACCTGTACTTATAAAATCGTGAGTGTGTGCATCAACACCCGGCTTAATTCTAAATGAAATATTTACAATCTTGCCGTGTTTTTTTGCAATTTGGTCAAGACGTTCTAACTCGTATAAATTATCAACTACTATTGTGCCTACATTATTTTGCACTGCCATTTCAAGTTCTTCATCGGTTTTATTGTTACCATGAAAATATATTTTTTCAGCAGGGAATTCTGCCTTTAATGCGGTATATAATTCTCCCCCTGATACTACGTCAATGCCTAAACCTTCAGATTCAACTATTCTATACATCTGCATACAGGAAAAAGCCTTACTTGCATACAGAATAAGACCGTTACCATCATAGTATTTGTCCATTGCATCTTTATAAATTTTGCAATTTTTCCTGATTTCGTCTTCATCAAGAATATACAAAGGAGTGTTATACTGGTCACAAATGTCATTAACCGAAACTCCGCCTATTGTTAAATTGTCATTACTGTCTGTTGAAAGACATTTCATAATATGCATTTCTTCTCTGCTCCTTAAATTTTCTCTACTATATATTATCACAAATAACGTAAACTGTCAATTTATTATGTAACTTATTTTATGTAAACATAATATATTATATTGTAGTACAAAAAACTCAAGGAGGTTATATTTAAATCATGGACAATTTTATGAACTTTATGCCTGAAAACCCTATTTTAGGCTTTGCTTATGTACCTTTTCAAAAGTGGCCTGACAACCTATATGACTTAGAACAAGGCTTAATGTACGGTACTATTTTCCCGGAATTAAATCAACCGGTATCAATGTATGAAGTAGGTGAAACAAGATGAACAGAGACAAACAATGCGCACTAAACGAACTTATGCAACTTGATTTCAGATTAAAAGATTTGCATCTTTATCTTGACACACATCCAACAGACCAAAGGGCAATAGACGAATTTAATAAAACCGCATCAAAGGCTAAACTTATGCGTGAAAATTTTGAAAAACTCTATTATCCGCTGACGGTTAATGACAAAGAAAACAACACTTGTCCCTGGCAATGGGTAAAAAGTCCCTGGCCCTGGGAAAACAATGAAAACGGAGGTATGAAATAATGTGGAATTATGATAAAAAACTTCAGTATCCAATAAACATTAAAAATACAAACCCAAAACTTGCACAATTTATTATAAGCCAGTACGGCGGACCTGACGGAGAACTTGCGGCATCTTTAAGATACCTATCTCAAAGATACTCAATGCCTTTCGAAGTCGCCCGTGCGGCACTTAATGATATTGGCACAGAAGAACTTGCACATTTAGAAATGATTGGAACAATTGTTCATCAGTTAACTAAGAATTTAACTCCCGAACAGGTAAAAGCACAGGGCTTCGGTCCATATTATGTTGACCACGGTTTGGGTGTTTATCCCCAGTCTGCAGCAGGTACCCCCTTTACTGCGGCGGCTCTTCAGGTTAAGGGCGACTTAATTGCCGACCTCAACGAAAACCTGGCAGCAGAGCAAAAGGCAAGAGCCACTTATGAAAATATCTTAAAACTTGCCGATGACCCCGACGTAATTGAGCCAATTAAATTCCTACGAGCAAGAGAAATTGTGCATTATCAGAGATTCGGTGAAGTTTTAAGAAAAGCCGAAGAAATGATAAATCACAAGAAAAAATACGGAATAGGACTTAAAGACTGCTAAACAAAAAAGCCGAGGATTCCTCGGCTTTTATAATTTGTTATTAGTCTGTATATGGAATTGAAGTATCAATGCTTATAGTATTTGCTTCCTCACTCCAGATAACACCCACGTCAAACATACGGCATATATCTCTTAATTTAAAATAGTTGTTATCATTAATTGTATATGCTTTTGCGTAAACTGAAGCACCGTCTTTGTAAATAGGGCTTTTGTTCTCTTCAGACATTTTAGCCTGACCGTCGCCCGGAGCAAGTTCTCCCCCTACAACTGTGTAAGGACTGTTTGATGTTAAATAAATTGACTCAAGTTCTTCATCCCAAACAACTTCAAACTGTTTTTCTGTACCTGATAACACGTAAGCCAAATCACGAAGTTTAAAATAATTGTTATCGTGAATATTATATGCTTCAAATTTAACTTCTTCGCCGTTTACTAAAACTTTTGAATCGGTATAATCTGCTTTTATTGTTTCAGCGGTACCATCTTTTATAATAATAACTGCTTCAGCACCGCTCATATTTTCAATACCGTAATTGCCATAAACATAGTAAAGACCTGGTTTAGTTAAAGTAAATCTCATACCTTCCGGTCTTTTTGTTTCCGTGCCAAACATTTGTTCTTCTGTGTAACCGTCGGCTATTAAAAAAGTGGACTCAATATACATATCTCCAAAAGGTGATAAAGTAGAAACACCAAAACCAGTTAAGGTATCTAAAGAGGTAATCACTACAGGGGCATTACATATATAAGTTTTAACACCAGGAATATATGTAGTAACATCTTCAGCCACAACATTCGTAATTTTAAACTGGCTTTCAGAAGTAATCAACTCATTCTCGACGCCGGGATAACCGACAATTTCGACTGTTTCTGCAGAAAAAACCACAGTAGTCAGCAGAGTAAGCGCCATTAGCAAACACAACAATTTCTTTTTCATAATAATTCCTCCCTTTGTTTAATTTTAACATAAAAATAATATAAATTCAATGATTAATCATTAAATTTTTGTAAATATATTTTTTGCAAAAAACACTTGCAAATATTGTAATACTGTGCTATAATATTACAAGTTGTTAAGAAGCGCCCGTAGCTCAGCTGGATAGAGTGTTTGGCTACGAACCAAAAGGTCAGGGGTTCGAATCCCTTCGGGCGTGCCAAAAAAAGATATTCCTTTTTAGGGATATCTTTTTTTATTATGTTAAAAGGGATTCGAAGGACCGAGCCCGCTGCCAGTGGCAGATGCAGGGCGAGGGAGCGCCCTTTATGGGAGAATCCCTTCGGGCGTGCCACGAAAAAGAAGTTACAACACTAGTTGTGGCTTCTTTTTTTGTTTTCTATTGAAAAAGCAAGTACCAAGTGATATAATAACCATAAATAATAATGTACGGAGGGTTTAAATATGAAAATATCAACATCAACTGAAAGAAGTTGCACTACATTTGGTTATAAAGAAGGTATAAGAATTCTTCACGAGGGCGGATTTAACTATCTTGATATGTCCCTTTACCAGATGAGAAACGATTACGATGTTTTAACAACTGCTAACTACCGTGAAGTAGCAAAGGAAATAAAAGAATATGCAAATTTATTGGGCGTAACTTTCGTTCAGGCACACGCACCGTTCCCTACTCAGTTAAAAGACTATCCTGCATTTTCTGCAGATATGACAAAAAAAGCAATGCAATCATTGGAAGTTGCAGGAATATTAGGAGCGGAATTTGTAGTTGTTCACCCAGTGGCACAGGCACAAGTTCCTGGCGATGAGAGTCAAAAAGAATACAACTTAAAAATGTATCGTTCAATGTTACCAATTGCTAAGGAGTACGGCTTTAAAATCTGTCTTGAAAATATGTGGAACTATGACAACAGAAGAAAAAGTTTTATGAAAAACGTATGCAGTGACGCA
>CALDNB010000072.1 GCA_937914775.1 uncultured Clostridia bacterium | reverse complement strand
GGCTTAATATTTTTTATTTCATCATCGTTTTCTACATCAAATAATAATAATAATTTGGTCTTTTTATCCTTTGGCCATTCATCAAGTGTATTCATTTCTAAATAATTGTATACCATTTGTCTAGAAACACCTAAATATTTAGCTAACTTTACTTTAGAAACCCCTAATTCCTTTAACAAATTATTTACATCTTTCATAGAATATACCTCCTCTATTTACATTTTTATTGTATCATATATACTAAATTAGTGTCAAGTATTTACATTTTTTAGCATTAATTTAATTTTTTTGCATATAATTTAATAAAACACTTGACAATTTACAAAAAATAGTCTATTATAATTGCTCGTAAAGAAAAAAGGGGGAATATTTTATGTTTACAAGATATAATATTAATGATTTATTTATTGCACATATAGTTGTATATTCAGAAGATGGTAGAACAAGTTGTGGTTATTTAACTATTTTAAAGAAAAATGGTGAAAATTATATTGATTTACAAAATGCAACACGTGTTGTTACACCAAATATGATTTACAAAATAGATGCATTAAATAAATATTATACACAAGATGGTAAAAGAAAAAGTGTTTCAAGAAAAAACGCTGTTAAATTAGGCGAAGAACATTATGAAGCGCTTTTATCAATACCAAAAGTTAAAACTATATAAAAAGGAGTTCAAAATTTGAACTCCTTTCTTTTTTATAATAAATATCATCAAGTTCCAACGCGTCTTTTTTTGGCACATATTCTCCCCCGTTCAAATTGGGGTGTGAATAGGGCGAAAGACTGCAACCGCAAAATCGTTCCAGAAACTCGTATACGCCATAAAGTGTACCTCTGTTTTTGCTGTCGTCACTGCCTGTTATAAGCAGGGTGTTACTGTCAACAGACTTAATTAAAAGTCCCTCAGGACCTTTAACAAGATGCTTATCAAAACCTAACAGTATTTTGTTTTCGCAATGGCTTTTTGTACTTACAGAGGGTTTATGCCCCGTCATAAGTTCTATGTACTTTACAAGTTCCTGTGCCGCATACTGTTCCTGCTTTGAAGCATTTTCTGAAACTATAATTTCACATTTATCTATTTTCATAGTTTTTACCCTCTGATAAGTTCTGCACTGTCGCTGTCACAATACAATTTTGCGCTTTGGTGCTGACGCAAAATAGTAGCAGGACATTCTTTACTGATTTCGCCATTAATTGTGTTAAATACCGCATTTGCTTTAGTACTGCACGGCACAACGCAAAACAGGTGAGATGCTTTTGTAAGAGTTGGGATTGTAAGAGTAAGTGCAAATTCAGGTACATCGTCAAACTTTTCAAAGCAACCGTCATTTACCTGCTGTTGTCTGCACATATCATCAAGTTTTACTGCCTTTACTATCTCTTTATCATTAAAGTCTGCAACATGAGGGTCGTTAAAGGCGATGTGTCCGTTTTCCCCTATACCCATAATTACGATGTCGGTAGGATATTTTACAAGCAAATCTCCGTATCTTTTCGCCTCGGTAGCAGTATCGGAACTACAGTCAATAAGATTGACAGATTTAAAAGGTTTCTTTGTAAAAATATGTTCTTTTAAGTAGTTTGAAAATCTCTGCGGTGCTTCTTTCGGAAGACCAATATATTCGTCCATATGAAACGCATTGATTTTTGTCCAGTCAATATCGTCTCTTTCGCACAAATGATGTAAAACATCATTTTGTGACGGAGCCGCCGCAAAAATCATATTGATTTCCTGTTTTTTACTTAAAAGTTCATTAATACATTCCGCTACATCCTGTGCCGCGATTTTTCCCATAAGGTCGCGGTTATCAGCAATATGTACTTTTAAATTATCCTTTACAAAATCCATTATTTAACTCTTCCTATAAAATAAGCATTGGTGTTTGCTCTTTTGCCAAATTTATCTACAACATCAAATCTGATATATTTATATTCATCTTTTATTTCAAACATCAAATCCTGTTTGTTTTCGTCAGTTACAGTCTTGGTTTCAACGTGTCTTATTCCTGTTGACATTATTACTTTTTCCCCTTTGTCAACAGAGATATGTGCTTTACCGTCTTCAATGTAAAGCCCGTTTATAACAGGACCCATCGAACAGTAGAAATTATGATTTTCAAGTGCGGTCATTATTTCGCCGTACTCCAGTTTCTCCGCATTAATCATTGTGTAACCTATAAAACTGTGGCGTGGAGAATTGTGGTTATCGTCACCCATAACACAGCCCATAACATTGCCATCGCGCAAGAATTCGTCGTATGTTGTGGGATTATAGTCATAATATCCTGTTTCCCAGCAGGAAGAATTAAGCATTTCAAGCGCCCACAGACCTTTGTATCCAAGGTAATCCCTTGCGTCTTCAAGTGACCATCTGGGGTGGTTGTACGCAACTAAAAATCCCTCTTTATTTGCAATATCTATTATTTTGCTAACGCCCTCGGCACTATATACTCTTTTATAATCTTTTTCGGGAACAACAATCAGCCCTTTTGCATTTTCAGTATAATGGTCGTAAACTGAACTGTAGCATGGAGTATTCATATTGTGTCTGTCTTTGGAATAAAGGTTAAGATGGGCAACCTTCATATCTTTTTTAACAAGAGTTGAAAGGTGCTCAATCTCCTTTATTGCCAACTCGCAGGAGGTAATTGAAAGAAACTCATCATCGTCTAAACGGGAGTTGTCAATTAAGTGCTCATGGTCTGTAAAGGCTATTACGGAATACCCTTCTGCCTTATACATTTCTTTTAATTCCTCAACTGTGTTTTTTCCGTCAGAATATATACTGTGGCAGTGCATATTTGCCTTATAGAAATTTTTGTTACTGTCTAATAGTACCGTTTTCATATTACCCTCCAAAAAAAATTTAAGCGGTATAATTATACCGCTTAAAATCAATTATGTCAACTATCTGTAAACATAAAATCCATTTCCCACAATCTGTGTAGATTCGGAAAAAATTATAAATGCATCTCTGTCAATTTCAAGAACTTTTTCCTGAAACTGCGGTATTTCGCTTTCTTTTAATGCGCACACAAGCATTTTCACATCTTCTTTTGTGTATGCTCCCGTTGCATTTACAACAGTAACCCCTCTGGGAGAGGTGGAAACAAGTTTTTGTGCTATTTCTTCACCCTTGCCGCTTACTATAAACGCCAGTTTTGACACATTAAGTTTTCTTATAATAAAGTCAATGGCAAAAGTGGAAATAAACAGTGCAAGTATGCCAAAAAGCGCCAGTTCAACATCTGCAAACAGGAACAGCGAAACCACAATTATTGTCCCGTCAACTGCAAGAAGTGCTTTCCCTATAGGGAAGTGGGGGAATTTGCATTGAACAAGTCTGCCTAAAATATCCGTACCGCCCGTAGATGCTCCCGCTGCAAAACAAATGCCTATTCCCGAGCCGTAAAGAACTGCACCGAAAATTGTTGCAAGAATTACATTGTCTGTCACAGGTGGCAGATAGGAAAACAACTGCACAAATACTGACAAAACACCTGCGCCGAATACTGTTTTCACCGCGAAAGTTTTGCCAAGTGCCTTTAATCCCAAAAGCAGCAAAAGCACATTAACCACAAAAACTGTAATACCCGGTTCAAAGCCCAAGGTGTGATAACATATTGTAGAAATACCCGATACTCCACCGCTGACAATTTTATTAGGCAGGTAAAACAAACTTACCGCCGCACCCGTTATTGCAGCGCCGAAAATTGTGATTAAGTATGATTTTAATTTGCCCATTCTATCAGATTCCTTTTTGCATTTCGTCAATGCTTTCCAAAACTGCATCTGCCATATAAATTAACTGTTCTTCTGTTAAGCCGTAAACGGGAAGATGTGTAAATCTCTTGTAGAACACTTCTTCACATACAGGACAGGTTTTTGCAATTTCATCTTCGTCATAGCCAAAGGGACGTAGAACATCAAATCTGTATAGAGGACCGAAGTGAGCGATTTGGGTAACACTCTTTTCTTCAAGTTTCTTTTTAAGTAACTGAATGTCGCCACCTGCTTTTTGAGGGTCAATTTCAAGAAGATACAAGTGGAATGAAGGAACGATGTCGTCGTTACCTAAATCCTGAGGAATAATTGCATCGTTTTCTGCAAATCTCTTTGTTAAGTATGCTGCAGCAGCACGGCGTTCAGCAAGAATTTTGTCATATCTGTCAAGTTGAAGTTTAAGACCTAATCCCTGTAACTCTGTAGTTGACGCGTTACCTGCAACTGAAGGACCGAATTTGCCTTTAATTGGGCTGATGTCATACAACCAGTCCTTGATTTTCTTTGAGTGGTCAAGACCTAAGAAACGTGCAAGTTTCATCTGTTCTTTCATTTCGGGAATATTTGTTGTTAAGATACCGCCTTCACCGAAGGAAGTAATGTTTTTAACTTCGTGGAAACTAAATGATGTAAAGTCACCGATTGTACCGATTTTCTTGCCTTTATATTCTGCACCGAAAGCGTGTGCCGCGTCTTCTAAAACAATAATGTCGTGTTTTTTCGCAATAGCCATAATTGCATCCATATCAACCGGGTAACCGCCAAGATGAACAGGAATAATCATTTTTGTTTTAGGTGTGATTTTCTTTTCAACATCTTTGGGGTCCATATTAAGTGTTCTTTCGTCAACATCGGCAAAAACAAGTTTTGCACCTACTGACAAAGGATATGCCATTGTAGCAACAAAAGTAATAGCAGGAACGATTACTTCGTCACCCTCTTTTAAGTTTGCATATTTACCTGCAATTTCAAAACCTGCAGTACAGTTTGTCAGGAATAAACTGTCAGTTGTACCCAGGAATTTGTTAACTGCTTCTTCTGCCTCTTCTACTTTATCACCAAGTGATAATTTTCCGGGAGGATTTGCAATTTTTGATAATGCATAAATTTTTTCTTTGATTTCTGCAATCAACGCGTCATAATCTTCGCCGTTACCCTGCATTAAGAATTTTACAACCTCCATTAAGTCTGCAGCGTTGTAGTCTTCACCTACTGCCGCCCATGGAACTTTTGTCTCACCTGTGTTGTACCTGAAATCTGATGCTTTTTTTGCCATTTTTCATCTCTCCATTCTTTTTTATATTAATTTATTTATCGTATAAATTAATTGCTCATAAAAAATTATTCAACAACATCGTAATCAATGCTGAACATTTTGTCGCACACACATTGGGCTATACCTTTTACGGAACTTTCCGCATCTGACTTTACAAATTTAAACTCAAGATTTTTGGTAAGCACCCCGTATGCACGTCTTTTTACTGCATTTATCGCAGTTTCAATTACAGTTTCGTTATACATTTCTCCGCCGATTATAACAAGAAGTGACGGTGCCAACATATTTACAAGATTTGCAAGACCTGCACCCATATATTCTCCGCATTCGGAAAATAATTCTTTTGCAGTTTCGTCTTTTATTTCCATTGTTTGAGCGGCGGTGAAATCTGTGCCTTTTTGTTCATTGTATTTTCTTGCCACACGTTCTCCCGAACACATTATTTCAAGGCAACCGTGATTGCCGCAAAAACATTTTTCTCCGTCTATGCAGATAGTGGTATGCCCTATTTCACCGATAAGTGCCCTGTTAATTTCGCCTTTGTAAACCTGCACTGCACCAAAGCCTTTTTCAATATCTGCAAAAACTATATTTTCGTATATTTTTGCGTCTTGCTGATTAAGTTGACCTGCCGCTTTTGTTATGGTAAGGTTTTCAACGAAAGCAGGGACGTTAAATTCCGCTTCAAATTCTTCTTTTAAGTTTTCCCCCTCCCACTTCATTGAAGAAGAAAGAAGAGTGCCTTTGCCGTCGCAAACAAGGGCAGAAACCGCAAAACCTATCGCCAGAACTTTGTTACGTTTGTTGACCATTAAACTCTTTATCTGCTCTTTTATTGATACTATTGCATTTTTAAAGGACAACCCTGCAATAGAAATTTCTTTTTTATCAATAATGTTGCCTCCTAAATCAGTAACAGCAATAGTTGCAACATCAGTTCCTGCCTCCACACAAACAAGGCGGTAATACTTAAAATCACAACGGAGAAGGGTGCTTTTTCTGCCTACTCTGTCTGCTTCCTCTATGCCTGTTTCGGCAACAAGGCGTTTTTCCATAAGATAAACAACTATATTTGTAATCGAAGAAAGAGACAGCCCTGTTGCTTTAGCTAACATAGGACGTGAAATATCAGGGTTTTTTCGTATATAATTCAAAACCTTAAGCCTGTTTATCTTTTGCATAAGGCTTACGTTTCCTACTTGCTTCTGCACGAACTTCTCCTCCTCTCAAAATTAATTTATTCATTGCATTAATTATAGCACAATCATTACTTGTTGTCAACAGTTTCGTCTTTATGAAGTTTAATATAATCCATAAACCTGTGCCAGTCGTGGCGTGATATCATATGAGCACCGTGAGTTTTGTGGTATCCTATTCTTCCTTCGTGGAAGAACTCTCCGCCCTTTGGTATTTCGTCATTACATACAAGGCCTTTTAACCCCAGTTTTTCGTAAGCGGGAGTTGCCGCAACACAGGTTAAAAATTCAGATACAGGGTCTGCCCAGTCGTCCATTGTAGCAGAGGCGACATAAGCAAATCTTGGTGCAATCGATGCAACTAAAAAGTGCTGGTCAAATATGTCGGGAATGTTTGTTTTTGCATATTCCTGATACTTTTTACAAAACCAGTGAGGGAAAAACGAAACTATTCTTTTTATTGTTTCGCTTGACTCTCCAAAAGGTCCGATTTCTCCTGTAAGTCCCATACCGCCTCTTGTAAGAGCCGCACCGCTGCAACCCGAATCATTGGAAATAACGTACTTAAAACGGGAGTCTGTCATACCTGCAACAAGTGCAGTTTTGCCAAGTCTTGAGTGACCTACAACCGCCGCATTGTCCAAATCAAGAGTAGGAATAGTTTCTGCATAGTCAAGGACTCTGCTTAAAGCCCACGCCCAAAGGCGTATTTTACCGCAGGTGGTATTTGTTTCCTGCCCGTTGGGCAGAAGCACCCCTGCAATACCGTTGGTAAAATCTCTGTCATCAGTAGTAATATCGTTATGTTTTACATAAAGTACGTCAAAGCCACCCTCTGCTACTTCCTCTACAGGGTAAATAAAATCGTGAATCTGTGCAGTGAAATTTATAAACACAAAAAACGGGCGTTTTTGTCCGTCAGTATGAAGTATTCTGTGAACAGGGAATGTGTGAACACCGTAAGGAGTTGTAACAGTAAGATCAACAGTTGAATACTGCACCGTTCTGCCAAGTAAACCGCTGTGAAGAATCTTCGGCTCCGAGTAACATACACCGTAAGGAGTGTCAGGTACATAGCCGTATTCGTTATCCAGTAAAATCCTTTTCATTTCTTCTTTTGACATTAAATCAGGAAGATTTCTTTCCTTTAACAATTGTTCTAATTTCATCATATTCACCTCGCAGATTTATATTATCACTTTTGTATTGTAAAGTCAATCGATTTCGTTGACATAGCAAATTGTAAATGATATAATATTTCCAAGACAGGAGTGAGTATTATGAGTTATTATCCATACAAAAAAATTGTAGATTTAGGAGACGAATTTACCGTCAAAAGGGGAGAAACAGTAAGTTTCAAATTCTCTGTTGACAAAGAAGATGCAGTAAACAAGTCCCACCGTCTGCAGTTCCGCGGCGAATCGGGAATGTTTTACTTTTATGACAGCGAACCAGACTGTTCAAGTATCTATATGTCAATAGAGGACTGCCTTAATAAAGAAATGTCCCAAAAGGACAATTTTTGCCTTGACCTTTCATCAAAAGAAAAGGTGATTTATCCGAAATCTGTTTTACATAAACTAAACTGGGTGCCTGTAATGTCATATTGCAGAATAGGTGCTTTTTACAGTGAAAACTGGAAATTCGGAATTTCTGCCAAGGCTAAAAAACTTAAAATATACGACGGCGGATATATAAGATTTACTGCGGAAGTTTATTATCATAATGAACGTAAACAGGAAGACCTGTCCCCCGTTCCTCACGAAACACATACCATCAATATTCCCGAGGGTACTTTTGACTGGACAGAATTTGCAAAGGACATTATCGTACCTGAAGAAGAAGTAAAATACGTAAACTTCTATTTTGAAGCGTACAACTATTCAGGGGAACTTTATATCGAACACCCAATAATGAGTATCGAGGCATTCGGAAATATGCTTCCTGATTTTGCACAGATTATGCCCGGTCACGACAAATGGTCCTGGATAAGCAACAATCTTTCAAAAAAAGAGTGGCCTGAGTTTTTAATTAAAGTTAACGGCAAAAAGGTGTTTGACGGAGAACTGTTCCAGCGTTGCCACAGATTTTCAGAATTTGAAATTGACTTACCTGAAAAATCACTAAAACCTGGGAAAAACACTATAGATATTACTCTTTCCGAAAATCACCCCACATCTTTCAGAATAAAAGACATAGGCTACTATGTAAAAGAAAACAAAGACTTAGTAGTTCTTGCATGTCCCGAAACAGCATATATAGGACGTAAAAACGCAATCCTTGTAAAAACAAAAAAAGACGAAACAACTATTACTCCAAAGTATGACGAAAGCGTTATTCTGGCTCATCCGCAAACCTTCAAAGAGGCAGGGCTTAACATTTTCGTTTTTGAAGCATTAAAGCCCGTTACAAATGCCGAAATTCTGCTTAACGGCGAAAAATGCGTAATTGAAAGAATAATAGAAAAGCAGGACGACGGGGTAATAACAGGCAGCGGTGATATGATTTACATAAACCACGAATCAGAGCAGGATGTGGATAATTTCCTTACCTGGTATATGTCTCAGCATGTAGGTAATCTTTTAACCATCCGTAACATTTACCGTTGGGGCGGTGGCAGACGAGTTGACGAAAAGATATGGAATACTTTCGCAAACCGTCTTGACAAACTGGGAGTAAAATATTCGGAAATTGTTGACGGACGTGATTTCCAGGGCTCACACTGTAACCCAAAAGTAGAAACAAAGAGTTTCTTAGGAAGACAAAACCACGAGCACGATGGTCAGTACGGCTACTGGGGACCAAGAGATTTCACACAAAACCCCATAGGAAAATTACGCAGTGAATTCTGGGGTATTTTAAGCAGAAAAGACCAGGAACTTTTAGACATAAGAAATAACTACAGCAACCATATAGAAAAAGACGGTACCATGTATCTGTACAAACTTCCGTCTGTTACCGACGATATGGAACAGGCGGCAAAAACTTATGTTGAAAATTTACGCAGAACAAAATATACAACAACAAGACATACAGGTCCTACAACCCATTTCAAATACTTCTTCCAGGCAGGTTACGACTGGTCAGGCTCCGAACTTATGGACGGACCTCAGGACCCACTTGGTGCTGCAAACAGAGGTGCGGCATATTGCTACGACAAACCCGTATTCGGCTCTCACCTTGCAGTGCAGTGGTCAACTTACCCCCACAATACAGAGGGTAAAAAACGCCGTCACAGACTTGCGGTTTATACCTCTTATACAAACGGCTATACAGAAATCAATACCGAAGAGGGCTTCTGGCACATGGAGGAGCACTATGCTTACCACTCAAAAGATGACATTGCATGTAAGAACCTTCTTGAAAATCAGCAGGATTTTTACAGATACGTATCTTTAAACACAAGAGCAGGTAAGTTCTACACCCCATTTGCTTTTATTTCGGGTAAATACGACGGTTGGGAATGTTTCTTCCCGTATAGCACCTTCGGTCAGATGAATATGCCTGAAGATGCTCCCGAAAAGAGTTGGGACCTGCTTAAAAACTTCTATCCTATGACTCACGTTGGTCACATAGGAAGTAAACCATGCACAGATGACAAACCTTTAGGCTTCTATTCAGGAACACCAAGAGGCAATGTTGACATAGTGCCAATCGAATGTACAAAAGAAAAACTTCAGAAATACAAAACTTTGTCTTTTGCAGGATTTAACAAAATGGAAAGCGAAGACAGCGAAAAGATACTGCAGTACGTAAAAGACGGCGGAACACTGATTATCGGCTGGCCTCACCTGTCAGTTACAACAAAAAGAGATGATGTTATCGCTCTTAACCATCAGTACCTTGACTGCGAACTTACAAGCATCATTTCAAAAGACAAAACTGATTTTGTAAAGGCAACATTTAACGGCAAAGAAGTTGTAGTAAACAAAGCATTAGCAGGTGATTTTGAAACTGTTATAGCAACAGATGACGGTTTACCGCTACTTGCAAAAAAACAGGTGGAAAAGGGAACACTTATATTTGTAAACTGCAAAGAGTATCCTTACGACAATGTGGCTAAAGAAATTTTTGATAAAGCAATCTGTATGTGCAGTGACATTAACAACAGCGAAGAAAATATGTTTGTTTCCTGCGCAGACAATGTTAATTTCACAATGTATCAGCGTGATGACGGCACAATGGACACTTACATTCTTGCAACAGACTGGTACAACTATGAGGATGTAAACAGAAAAGCAACAATACTTTTAAATGGTGCAACATTTGATATGGAAATACCTTTCGGAACAATGGTAAAAGTTGTTTCAAAAGACAAAGTTGCCGCATGGATTGTTTCAGAAGATGCAGTAGTAACAGATGTTAATGAAACCTCTGTTTCTGTTGTCGGCTCAGGACAACATACACTGTATATTGCAAAAGACGGAAAATTGACAACTAAAAATATCGACTTAACAAAAGTATCACAAATTAAAGTTGAAATGTAAAAAAAGAAGACGCCCTGCGGCGTCTTCTTTTATTTTAAATTGTTTGTATATTCTTCCATATCTATTACTGTGCCCTTTACTCTTGCCTCTTCTGCGGCGAAAGCAATTAAATGGCTCATACAGGAAACGGAAATGTCGGAAATTGATGTTGAGGGATTATTATTGGCTATATACTCATAAAGGTCTGCCATAATACCTGCATCACCGCCGCCGTGACCGCCTGCTATTGTCTGGTCAAAGTTTTTATCTGCCTCAAATATTTCTTCCTTTTTCATTGTTGCAAAATCGTAAAACTCTATTGACTGGTTTTCCATATTAGCGTTAATTTCGCCTTTGGTACCCATAATATTTGTAACTCTTCCGCCTTTGCAGAAGCCAGACATTGTAAGTGACATTACCTTATCGTCACCAAACTGCATTGTTACAATCTGTCTGTCAACCACGTCGTTATCGCAATGATATACGCATCTTCCGTAAGGAGAAGTTTTTAAAATCTCATCTACTTCCTCATCTGTAGGATTAAATTTATTTGCAACTATTGCTCTGAAGTGCTGGACTTCCGCAGTATCTATCTTATAAAGAGAGGGTGCATAATAGAAGCAGGTATCTTTATGTTTGCAACCGTCAAGGCATCTTTTGGGCGCTCCTTCGGGAGCATTTTTCTCGCAGAAATAACCCAGAGTTCCAAAAGACTGTACTTTTTTACAGGGCTCGCCAACCAACCACAAAAGCAAATCCGTATCGTGACAGCATTTTGCCAGAATCATAGGTGTTGACTCGGACAGTTTTCTCCAGTTACCTCTTACGTAACTGTGGCTTATATGTATATTGCCCACGCCCTCAGTATGTGAAATATTTGTAATTTCACCAAGGCGTCTGCTGTCTATAAATGCTTTTAAAGTTTTGTAAAAAGGAGTATATCTTAAAACGTGGCAGACAAGGACTTTTACTCCGTTTTTCTGGGCTGCATCGGCAATGTCAAAACATTCTTTTGCAGTTGCCGCAGCGGGCTTTTCCAAAAGCAGGTCGTACTTTTTATCTATTGCCATCATTGCAGGAACATAGTGCATTTTATCCTGAGTGCAAATCATAGCAACATCTGCAAATTTAGGCAACGCCAATATTTCTTCATAACTTTCAAAGCACTTGTCCTGTGGTACATTATACAAATCTCTTAAATATTCTCTTTTTTCTTTAACGGGCTCTGCAAGACCTACCAACTGAAATTTTTCAGGGTTAGACTGCAGGTATTTTAAATAACTGCTTCCCCTGTCTCCGCCGCCTATTAATATAAGTGATAATTTTTTCATATCTTGTCCTCCCTAAAAACGTACTGCAAAATTGCTTTTGCTGCTCCATCCTCGTTATTTGACAATGCAACAACGTCGGCAATTTTCTTTACTTCATCTGTAGCATTGCCCATAGCAACGCCAAGACCCGCCCAACTTATCATCGGTATATCGTTTGACGCATCTCCTATTGCCATTGTTTCTTCCTTACTTACGCCTAAAATCTCAGCAATCATAGATATACCCATACCTTTGTCCATATTTTTAACTCCCACTTCCAGAGCACCTACAAAAGCGCTTGTGTGAGAAAAATACTGTTCATCATAAAACAGATGCTGATATTTGCTTTTTTGCTCGTCATCACGAAACCATATATTTATTTTTTCCGCCTGTTTTCTTTTTTCTATTTCGGCATACAAATCAGGGACAACTGTTCTTGTACCTTTTATTATATCAAGCAAGTGAGGTCTCATACCTAACTTTTCCATATTGTCATAGTAATACTGACTTGTATATATTTCTCCGCAATATACTTCTATGTAGGCGTCAAGAGTAAGTGCAATCTTTAATTTCTCAAGAAGTTTTTCCTGATTGGGAAGAACTTTATGTATAATTTTATTTTCTTCCAAATCGTATATTACGGCTCCGTTTACCGCAACAAGGTATTTAACGGGCAACTGTGGTAACACACTTTTGGTTTCGCACAAGGCCCTGCCTGTTACGGGGACTAAATAAATCCCTTTTTCTTTTGCTTTTAAAAGTACATCGTATGTATAAGGCGTAACACTGCCGTTATGGGACAGCATTGTGCCGTCCAAATCAAAGCCTACTAATTTTATGCTCATCTTTATAGCCCTCTGTTATATATTTTCTGGCATTCTGATATTCTTCCTCCGAAAGCAACTTTGTTCCTTTTAAGGGGTAAGGAATACCGAGAGTTTCGTACTTTGATTCACCCATAGAATGATAGGGAAGCACCTCAATTGCGCGGACGTTTTTAAGTCCGCCCACAAATCTGCCAAGAGCGTACAAATCCTCTTTTTTATCGGTAAGCCCCTTTACAACAACGTGACGTATCCATACAGGAATATTTTTCTTCTCAAGATACTTTGCAAACGCAAGAATATTCTTATTGTCCGCACCGACAATTTTCTTATGTTTTTCGCCGTTAATATGTTTAATGTCCAGAAGAACAAGGTCAACATATTTAAAAAGTTCGTCAAACTTCCCTGTATCTTTGGGGTTAAAAGTAATTCCCGAAGTATCAATACAGGTATGGATACCTTTTTCTTTTGCTTTCTTAAACAGTTCTGTTATAAAGTCTATCTGCAAAAGAGGCTCACCGCCTGTGACGGTAATACCCCCTTTACTGTAGAAACTTTCGTTTTTCATATACTGCTTTATAAGTTCGTCTGTCCCCATTTCTGTTCCTTTACCTGTTTCCCATGTGTCGGGATTGTGGCAGTAGGCACACCTTAAGGGACAGCCCTGCATAAAGACAACAAATCTGATTCCGGGGCCGTCAACGGCGCCGAAACTTTCCAACGAATGAATATACCCTTTCATCAGATTTTATCGTGGAAGGTTCTTTCAATAACCTCGTCCTGCTGTTCTTTTGTAAGTTTAACAAAGTTTACTGCGTATCCGCTTACTCTTACAGTAAGTTGAGGATACTTTTCGGGATGCTTTTGTGCATCTAATAATGTTTCTTTTGTAAATACATTTACGTTAAGATGGTGTCCGCCTTTTTCAACGTAGCCGTCTAAAAGGGCAACCAAATTATCTATCTGACTGTCTTTTGCTTTCATAATTTATTCCTCCCTGTCATTTGTATCAAGGTCATCAAACAGTGTCGGCACAGCACAAGCACCGTTTGCGCAATCAAAATCTATAGCCAAATCTCCTACTAAAATTCTGTCATCTTTTCCAAGTGCCCCCGGAATAATTGAGAAGGTATTTGAAATACCATCCTGAGCGTCCCTGAAAGGCAATTTTGAAACTGATGAAAGTGATGCAACCGCACCTTTGGTATCTCTTTTGTGCATAGGATTTGCTCCCGGAGCAAAAGCCTCGCCCTTCTTTCGTCCGTCAGGTGTTGCACCTGTGTTTTTACCATACACAACGTTTGAAGTAATGGTAAGAATTGAAGTGGTGGGAATACTGTCGCGGTATGTGTGATTTTTTCTTATGTGCTCCATAAATTTATGAACAACATCATAAGCAATACTGTCAACTCTGTCGTCGTCATTTCCGTATTTGGGGAATTCTCCCTCAACTTCATAGTCAACTACTATTCCCTGTTCGTTTCTTATTGTTTTAACCTTCGCATATTTAATTGCAGAAAGCGAGTCTGCAACAACAGACAAACCTGCAATACCTGTTGCAAACCATCTTGTCACGTTTTTATCGTGAAGAGCCATCTGGATTTTTTCGTAGCAGTACTTGTCGTGCATATAATGAATGATGTTTAAAGTATTTACATATACACCGGCAAGCCATTCCATCATATTGTCATACTTTTCTATTACTTCGTCATAATCAAGATACTCGTCAGTTACAGGGCGGTACTTAGGACCAACCTGTTTCCCTGATATTTCGTCAACACCGCCGTTAATTGCGTAAAGAAGACATTTTGCAAGGTTTGCTCTTGCTCCGAAAAACTGCATTTCTTTACCAAGTCTCATTGAAGAAACGCAACAAGCAATGGCGTAGTCGTCACCATGAGTAAATCTCATTAAATCATCATTTTCGTATTGAACTGAAGACGTTTCAATAGAAATCTTTGCACAGTATCTTTTAAAGTTTTCAGGCAGACTTACCGACCACAAAACTGTTAAGTTTGGCTCAGGTGCAGGACCTAAGTTCACAAGAGT
>CALDNB010000071.1 GCA_937914775.1 uncultured Clostridia bacterium | reverse complement strand
CGTACATATCAGTCATATATTGTTTTAACTGATTTGCGGCTTCAATATCGTCGCCGTGGCAAATACCGATTAACTGTTTATCTAAATCGTAACCTCTTTCACCTGCAACTTCTGCAAGTCTTTTAATTGATACCTTTCTTCCTCTTACTTTGCTTATAGGTCTTAAACGTCCCTCTTCATCAACATCTAAAATAGGTTTAATTCCTAAAATTCCGCCTAAAATTGCAGATGCTCTTGAAACACGTCCCCCTTTAAACAAATACTCAAGGTCGTCAACAGTAAATACGTGCTCCATATTTTCGCTGTTTTCAATTGTTTTTGCTATTACGTCCTCTTTTGTTGCACCTTCTTTTTGCATAAGAAGTGCTTTATAAGCAACAATACCAAAGCCAACTGACGCACACTTTGTATCAATAACCGTAATATCAAAATCGGGATACTGTTCCTTTATCTGCTCACTTGCTATACATGCAGAATTATATGTACCTGAAAGACCAGATGAAAATGCAATATAAATTACGCTGTCATTATTCTTTGCATAAGGCGTAAAAGCATCAACAAATTCACTTACATTTATCTGAGAAGTTTTAAAACTTTTGCCCTCTCTCATAGCGTCCATTAATTCTTTGGGCGGTATTTCGGATGACTTTTTGCTTTCCCCATCACTTGTAACAGTAAAAGGCAAAACTTCTACATCAAATTCGTCCTGTACCCACTCTGGTAAATCTGCACCGCAGTCTGTAATAATTTTATACATCTTTTTTCCTCCTTATGTAAGAGCAGGTGTATCCTGCCCGTCTTTTACTCTGTTTCCATTATAACAGGTAAAATCATTGGTTTGCGCTTTGTTTTTTCGTACAAGAAATCTGAAATTTTGTTCTTAACTCTTGACTTAATGGTATTCCAGTCTCCTACATTCTTATTAAGACAATCCTCTATTGCATTTCTTGCGCAATCTTTTATTGCTTCAATTAAGTCCTCGCTTTCCCTCATATACACAAAGCCACGTGATATAACATCGGGACCTGCAGTTATTTCCTTTGACTGGCAATCTATATTTACAACCACAACAATAAGTCCGTCTTCTGCCAGATGTTTTCTGTCTCGAAGAACGATGTTACCTACGTCACCAACACCAAGACCGTCAACAAGGACTTTACCTGACGGCACCGTTCCTGCTTTTTTACAACTGTCACGGCCAAGTTCCATAACTTCGCCGATAGTTAATATATAAATATTGTCTTCGTCTATTCCCATAGACTGAGCAAGTTTTGCGTGTTGCATAAGGTGACGGAATTCTCCGTGAACAGGGAAGAAAAACTTAGGCTTTGCAAGACTTAAAATAAGTTTTAATTCTTCTCTGCAGGCGTGACCTGAAACGTGTATGTCGGCTAACGATTCATATATTACCTCTGCACCCAGTTTAAACAGTTGGTTAATTACTCTTGACACTGTTTTTTCGTTACCGGGAATAGGTGTTGCGGAAATAATTACCGTGTCACCGTGAGTAATAGATACTTTTTTGTGGTCGGCAAAAGCCATCCTTGTCAGGGCACTCATTGCCTCTCCCTGAGAGCCTGTTGTTATAATAACCAGTTTCTCTGCGGGGTATCTTTCTATCTCTTCTATTTCAATTATGGTGTTTTTGGGGACTTTCATATATCCCAGTTCAATTGCCACGTTAATTGCATTCATCATACTTCTGCCTGATATTGCAACTTTTCTTTTATAGTTGTAAGCGGCGTTTATTATCTGCTGAATTCTGTGAACATTTGATGCAAAGGTTGCAACAATAATTCTGTTGGTCTGGTTGTTCCTGAAAATCTCATCGAATGTTACGCCGACAGTTCTTTCACTCATTGTAAAACCGGGACGTTCAACGTTGGTGCTTTCGGAAAACAGCGCAAGTACACCTTGTTTTCCCAGTTCACCGATACGTGCAAGATCCATCATTTCACCATCTATTGGTGTTGAGTCGATTTTAAAATCCCCCGTATGAAGTATTGTACCAATTGGCGTGTGAATAGCAAGTGCCACCGCACCGGGAATACTGTGATTACTTCTTATAAATTCAATATTAAAACAACCTACAGGGAATATGTCCCCCGGTTTTTTTGCTACCATCTTTGTTTTTGATGAAAGACCGTGTTCTTTAAACTTGTTTTCCACAAGACCTAAAGAAAAACTGGTTCCGTAAACAGGCACATCTATATCCCTGAACAGATACGGCAATGCACCTATATGGTCTTCGTGACCGTGAGTTAAAATTACCCCTCTTACTCTGTCGCTGTTCTTAACGAGGTATGACATATCAGGTATAACTATATCTATACCGGGCATTTCCTCGTCAGGAAACATAAGTCCGCAGTCGACAACGATGATATCTTTTCCGTACTCAAAAACTGTTATGTTTTTGCCGATTTCATCAAGACCGCCAAGAGGTATTATCTTCAATTTTTGTTTTTTTGCCACTTTTAAACCTCCATTTTTATTTTTCCGAACAATTATAACTTAATCATTATATCATAAACCCGTCACTTTTGCAAGTTTTTATTTACCAAGCAGTTCTAAAAGCATAAACTTAAACTTGTATTTTTCGCTTTCCGTTACAAGGGCATATTCCTCTTCGTTTAACGACGCCTTTAATTTCGCCTTGCTTTCCTCACCAAATTCCGAAAAGCAAAGTTGTGGATACAGTACGCACCACCAGTTTTCACCCTTCGCCTCTCCTATTTCCACTCTTAAGGCGTAGTACTCACCTTTTGGCAGTTTTGCCTCACCGTAACTTTTTGTAGGGAACATAAAGTTTCCCGTTTTGCATTTCACAGGGTAATAAAAACCCTTTTCCGCAACAACATTATTTGCTATCTTTGTAATTTTCTCAATACTGTTTTCTGTTACTTCTTTAGCCTGTCTTACACTTTGGAAGTCCTGTTCTGAAAGCCAGTCCAGAACCCTGTCTCTTACTTCTAATTTCAGTTGCTGGTCGTAAGGGGAATTACTGTTTGCCACAACGTGAAGTCTTACAACGCTTTTTGAAATATTGCTCTTAACTGTTTCGCAGTATGTGGTAACGTAACCTGTTATGGCTATCCCTAAAATTAATGCAACAAAAAATTTTTTCATATAATTTCACCCAAGGAAATTATTAACACTAAAACACATTTATAAACTTAAGTTAAAAAATTCTCCGTCTTTTTGTACTGTGCAGGTAAAGTTTTCCTTGTCTGATTTTATGTTTGTTGGTGCTTCATACTGGCACTCTGTTAAGAAATTACCCTCTAAATCGCAAAAGCCGTACTTGTCACCGTCTTTTATAATAAATACTTTTTCGTAACTGTCTATACCTGCATATTTTACGGGAACAATTATTTTACCGTCTTTATCTGCAACGCCCATTAAATTATTGCGGACTAAAACATAAAGTCCGTTTTTCTCCGATTTCCATATATCGTCGCAAGAAAACTGCACTACAGTTACGCCGTTATTTTTGATAATTCCTTTTTTGTCCCCTTTTATGCCGATAAATTTCTCGTTTTCAAAATCGGGGATAAGTTCGTCATATCTTCCCAGATTGCTTATCTGGTTACCCTCTTCGTTAATAATCGTAAAAAGAGTACCTCTTTGGATTACAAATCTGTCGTTTTTGGCGGTGTCAAGGGCAAGGTGGTCAAACTGACCGAAATCCGTAATCAAGTCCCCTGTTCCGTCAAGAAGAGTATAATACCCCTCAGTATATGTTAAAAGACGGGTTTCTTCCCCGTTTTTATATGCCCTTATGTTGTCGTAGTATCCAAGTTCTTTTTTTACTTCCCCTGTTTTTGACATAATTACATACTTGTAGTCTTTTGCCGCAAGAACATTATCGCCGTCTATTTTTTGCATTTTGTCATATTCTACTTCCTGATAAATGGTGCCGTCATTACTGTTAATGAGTCCAAACTTTTCGTTGGCACTTACAATGTATATGCCGTCCTCTACAATATTATACTGACTGAAAATTTCATAGAAATTCTCCTTCACATAGTCCTGCTTTTTTTCCAGTTCTGTTTTACCGCAGCCTGTAAGAGATAAAACCATAATTAAAATCAATAAAAGTTTCATTATTTCCAACTCCTATTCTCTGAATTGAAGTTTGTAAAGGTCTTTATACATTCCGCCCTGTTCCATCAGTTCTTCGTGAGTACCCCTCTGCGCAATCACGCCATTTGTTACAACAACAATTTCGTCGGCATTTCGTATTGTTGAAAGTCTGTGGGCAACAACAAGGGTAGTTCTTCCTTTGCAAAGTTCGTCAAGGGCTTCTTGTATAAGCACTTCCGTTGTGTTATCAAGAGCACTTGTGGCTTCGTCCAAAATAAGAATTGCAGGGTTTTTAAGGAACACTCTGGCAATGCTTATTCTCTGTTTTTGTCCCCCTGACAGTTTTACGCCCCTTTCACCTATTTCCGTGTCATATCCCTTTTGCAAAGTCATTATATAATCGTGAATGTTGGCTTTTTTCGCCGCATCAATAATTTCTGCCTCGGTGGCATCAGGTCTGCCATACAAAATGTTATCTTTAATAGTTCCTGCAAAAAGGAACACGTCCTGCTGAACAATACCAATATTTTTTCTTACCGAGTCCAGAGTAAGAGCGCTTATGTCGTGACCGTCTATTAAAATTTCACCGCAGTCTTTACCAAGTTTGTAAAAACCCGGAAGAAGATGGCATATTGTAGTTTTGCCTCCTCCCGAAGGTCCTACAAGAGCAAGTTTTCTGCCTTTTTCTATCTTCATATTTACGTTATGAAGAACTTCTTTTGTAACATCGTAAGAATAAGAAACATTTTTAAACTCTATTGTTCCCTGGGCATTAACCAGTTCTATTGCATCGGGGTTGTCTTTCTCGGGTTCTTCCTCAATAATTTCTACAAACCGCTTAAATCCGCTTACGCCGTTTTGGAACTGCTCCATAAAACTTATAAGTTGGGTTACGGGGTTTATAAAAAGGTTAACGGAAACTATAAATGTTGAATAGTCGCCAAATGAAATTTTTCCGCCGTACAAAAACAGACCGCCTGCAATTAAAATAATTACATTAAAAATATCCGTAATAAATGTTGTGGAGGAATGGAATTTTGCCATTGCATCGTAAGCGTCTTTAGAAGAGTCAACAAACTCTTTATCTCCCACTTTGAATTTTTCCATTTCCTTTTCGGCGTTTGTGTATGCCTTTGTTACTCTTATTCCCGTAATACTGCTTTCAACAGAAGCATTTATCACCGCATTGCTTTTTCTTCTTTCGGTAAAGGCGGTTTTCATAGCACGTCTGTAGTGCATTGTTACGAAAAACAACACAGGGACACAGGCAAAAACTATAAGGGTAAGGGCAACGTTTATCGTTATAAGATATGAAAACGACAAAATTATCATGACGGAACTTATAAGAATGTTTTCAGGACCGTGGTGAGCAAGTTCGCACACCTCAAACAGGTCACTTGTTATTCTTGTCATAATCTTTCCCGTTTCGTTATTGTCATAAAATTTATAGGGCAGTTTCTGCAGGTGGTTAAACAAATCTATTCTCATCTGGGACTGCATTCTGACACCTATAACGTGTCCGTAATACTGGACAAAATATCTTAAAAGCATTCTTATAATGTATAAAACCAAAACAATTATTCCTGATATTACAATAGTTTTATACATTTTACCGGGAATATACTCGTTTAACATTTTGTTGGTTACAACGGGATAAACCATTCCTATTATTGATATAAAAAGTGCCGCCAACATATCAAGTACAAGCATCTTTTTATGCGGTTTGTAATAACTTATAAATCTTTTAATCATAATATTCCCCCACTTAAATTAACAGAATAATTATAATATAAATTACAAAATTAGTCAATGACACAAAAAAAGACTCCCTTTTACCTTTTGGACTGATTTGGGAT
>CALDNB010000070.1 GCA_937914775.1 uncultured Clostridia bacterium | reverse complement strand
CTCCTAAAATTCTGTTTAAGGAGAAAAGTCCGGGGTCCCAGCCAACAGAAATAACAGACACTTTATTTCCCTCTTTACTTGCCTTATCAACATTTTCGAAATGCTGGGGTATTTTAGCGTGAGTGTCAAAACTGTCCACCACGTTAAAATATTTTGCAAGGTCGGGGGTCTGCTCGGGCAAGTCCGTAGCACTGCCGCCGCACAAAACCAGAACGTCAATCTTATCTTTCATTTCGTAAATGTCTTTTAACGGATAAACAGGAACTCCCGTAGCAGTTTTAACTGACTCAGGTCCACGCCTTGTGAACACACCTGTAAGTTCCATATCGGGGGCGTTTGCCACCGCTTTTTCCGTACCTTTTCCTAAGTTGCCGTAACCAACTATGGCTACCTTCATAATTTACCATTCCCTTCCGGTGCTGCTTATTTAAAATACTGTACACCTGACTTGAATATTCCCTGTTCTTTTTCGCCGTAAATATTTTTGTAGGTGTTTGCTGACAATCTTTCGGAATGTGCCATTTTACCAAGGACACGTCCGTCAGGACTTGTAATACCCTCAATAGCACAAACTGAGCCGTTTGGATTGAAAGTTATATCGTAAGTGGGGTTGCCGTTTAAGTCAACATACTGAGTTGCAATCTGTCCGTTTTTAGCAAGAGTTTCAACAGTTTTGCTGTCTGCAACAAAACGTCCCTCACCGTGAGAAACTGCAACGGAGTGAATGTCTCCCACATTAACGTTGCTAAACCATGGAGACAAGGTTGAAGCAACCTTAGTATAAACTATCTGTGACACATGTCGGTTAATTTTGTTATATGTCAAAGTCGGGCATGTATCGTCTGTAGGAACAATCTTGCCAAAGGGCACAAGACCAAGTTTTATAAGTGCCTGGAAGCCGTTACAGATACCAAGCATCAAACCGTCACGCTTGTAAAGCAGGTTATGAATATCCTCTGTAAGACGTGGGTTTCTGAATGTTGTTGCTATAAATTTAGCAGAACCGTCAGGCTCGTCACCTGCACTGAAGCCGCCCGGCAACATAACAATCTGTGCTTCATTTATACGTTTTGAAAGTTCCGTAACTGACTCGTTTAAGTCTTTTGCAGTTAAGTTTCTGAATACAAAGATTTCAGTTTCTGCACCTGCACGGCGGAACGCTCTCATAGTATCGTACTCGCAGTTTGTACCCGGGAATACAGGGATTAACACTTTGGGTTTTCCTGTAATTACCGCAGGAGCAGAAGTGTTTCGTTTATCGTAACTGTAACTTTCAATTTCCCCTTTGATTTCACCTGCTTTTGTGGGGAACACTTTTTCAAGAGTTTTTGTCCATTCTGTTACAACGTCTTTTATTTTCAGAGTTATTCCGTTTGCAACAATTTTATCCTTAATTGTTTTACCAAGTAATATGCCGTCAATATCCTCGTTTGTTTCAAGGATAATACTTCCGTAAAGAGGAGCAAACAAGTCGTCATAAGTAATATCTGCACCGATGCCGTTACCAAAAGACATTTTTGAAACCGCTTCGCAGATACCACCGCCTGTAACTGCAAATGATGATTTTATTTTTCCCTCTTTTATCAATTTATTTACATAAGCATATTTTGATTTTAAATCTTCAAAATCAGGTATCATATTGTGGTCTGCATTTAGTTTAATTAAGTACAGTTTGCTTCCAACTTCTTTTATGTCTGTTGATACCGCTGTTGTTACGTCTAATTTATTAATAGCGAATGAAACAAGTGTGGGTGGTACGTCAATGTTTTCAAAAGAGCCGGACATACTGTCTTTACCGCCTATTGCCGCAATACCAAGTTTAGTCTGAGCAAGATATCCGCCAAGCAATGCCGCAACGGGTTTACCCCATCTTGAGGGCACGTTACGCAATCTTTCAAAATATTCCTGGAATGTAAGGTAAGCATCTTTTGCTTCACCGCCTGTTGCAACGATTTTAGCAACAGATTCAATTACTGCATAAAGTGCACCGTGGAAAGGACTTAATTTTGAAAGTTTCGGGTTGTAGCCGTAAGCCATAACAGTACCTGTAGTTGTTTCGCCGTTTAAAACAGGAAGTTTTGCAACCATAGACTGCATAGGTGACATCATATTCTTACCACCGTAAGGCATAAACACAGTATTTGCACCGATTGAACTGTCAAATCTTTCAA
This sequence comes from uncultured Clostridia bacterium, assembly GCA_937914775.1. Classification (GTDB taxonomy): domain Bacteria; phylum Bacillota; class Clostridia; order Monoglobales; family Firm-18; genus RGIG1864. Next base: position 2,654 of record CALDNB010000070.1, on the reverse strand, counting down.
CAAGACCTTTCTGGCTGCACACATTCAGTGAGCCAACTGTTTTCAGCCATTTTTCTTTAATGTCGGAAACCTTTTCACCTTTAAAGAATTTATTGACATCTCCTGCTTCTTCCACTTCTGCAGTTGCACGTTTTTCTGCACCGTTAGTATTTAAGAAATCGCGGCTGATGTCGCAGATTGTGTTGCCGTTCCAGTTCATAACAAGTCTGTTTTTGTCTGTTACAACAGCAACTTTTGTAGCCTCAAGGTTTTCTTCGGAAGCAAGAGCAATAAACTTTTCTTCGTCTTTTGCTCTTATTACAACTGCCATACGCTCCTGAGACTCGGAAATAGCAAGTTCTGTGCCTGAAAGTCCCTCATATTTTTTGGGGACTTTATTAAGGTCAATTTCAAGACCGTCACCAAGTTCACCGATAGCAACAGAAACGCCACCTGCACCAAAGTCGTTACATCTTTTAATAAGATGTGTAACTTCGGGATTTCTGAACAGTCTCTGCAGTTTTCTTTCTTCGGGAGCATTACCCTTCTGTACTTCTGCACCGCAGGTAGTAAGTGACTCTTCTGTATGTGCTTTTGATGAGCCAGTAGCACCGCCGCAACCGTCTCTTCCTGTTCTTCCGCCCAAAAGGATTATAACATCAGTGGGTGACGGTTGTTCCCTTACAACGTTAGATGCGGGAGCAGCACCAACTACTGCACCTATTTCCATTCTTTTTGCCACATAACCCTCATCATATATTTCTGTTACTGAGCCAGTCGCAAGACCTATCTGGTTACCATAAGAACTGTAACCTGCAGCAGCAGTATTTGTAAGTTTTCTTTGTGGTAATTTACCCGGCAATGTTTCGGACAGAGGTTTTGTGGGGTCTCCTGCACCTGTTACACGCATTGCCTGATATACATAAACTCTGCCTGAAAGGGGGTCTCTTATAGCACCGCCAAGGCAGGTAGCCGCACCGCCGAATGGCTCAATTTCGGTGGGGTGGTTATGTGTTTCGTTTTTGAACATTACAAGCCACTGTTCGTCTTTGCCGTCAACATTTGCAGTTACTTTTATACTGCAGGCGTTAATCTCTTCTGATTCATCAAGAGCGTCTAAAACACCGTCTTTTTTAAGTTTTTTAACTGCCATTGTGGCAATATCCATAAGGCATACAGATTTGTCTCTGTCGCCATACACATATTTTCTTGTGTCCATATACTGTTTGAACACATCTTCTATATAATCGTTATGGAATTTAACATCTTCTAATTTGGTTAAAAAAGTAGTGTGTCTGCAATGGTCGGACCAGTATGTGTCAATCATTCTTATTTCAGTAATGGTAGGATTACGTTTTTCTGTTTCTTTAAAATATTTCTGGCAGAAAGTTATGTCGTCAATATCCATAGCAAGACCCAAGTTCCCAATCATATCTTGCAACTGTTCTTTAGTCTTGTCAATAAAGCCATCAACAGTTTCTACAGTTGTGGGAATATCGTAAGCAACCTCTAAATTATCGGGTTTGTCCAAAGATGCTTCTCTTGCTTCCACAGGGTTAATGCTGTAGTTTTTAATTCTGGCAAAATCTTCGTCAGAAATGTTACCTTTTATTACAACAACTTTTGCAGCACGTACTTTTGGTTTTTCCCCTTGAGTAATAATCTGCAATGCCTGTTCGGCAAAGTCTGCTCTCTGGTCATACTGCCCCGGCAAAAACTCTGTTGCAAATACGCGGTCGCCATCGTCAACAGGCAAAACCTCGTCATACACATTATCAATCTGAGGTTCAGAAAAAATAACAGGTTTTGCAGCAGCATACTGCTCTTCTGTAATTCCCGAAACATCATAACGTACAATAAATCTTATTTTTTCAATACCTGAAATACCAAGAGTGTCGGCAAAATTAGAAATCATCGCATCTGCTTCTACATTAAAACCGTCTTTCTTTTCTACAAATACTCTTTTAACCAATGTTATCCCTCGCTAATTATTATTTTTAAAACTTTTCTCCGCATTTTGCACAAAACATACTTTCTTCACTTGAAGAAGCACCGCAGTTTCCGCAAATTTTAACATTTTTTAACTGCCGAATTTTTTCCTGAATTTTTGCAATTTCTTCGTTTTTAAGTTCTACGGCCTCGCACAATCCCGAAATGTCATCAATAGAAAAATCATCATCAGTATAGTGTGAATAAACAGATTTACCGATTTGCTGATACAGTTGGTCTATATCATTTTTAAGTCCTGACATAGCAATAGAAAGTTTGGTATATTCATAAACCTCACTTGTCTTTTTTACTACTTTGTCACCTGTCTTTTGCAATACCTTTTTAACATCATCAAATGTTGTTGCCATAAAAACTCACCTCTTAAAAATCTTATAATACATTATTGTACCATAAAAAAATGAATTTTGCAAATTGCTTTCAATAATGTTTGTTGATATAATTATCTATAGAGCAAATGAATAAAGACCATTACAGACAAACAATCCTTATTATGGAGTTGCAACATGGCTAGTTGCAAATGCCTAAGAGATTTTACAGTAGGAGAGTAGTCATCATGGCAGAGGGATTATAGCATCGTAGAAATACGGTGCTATTTCTCTTTAGTTAAAACCATTAAGCATTTTATCGATTGAAAATGCTTTTAAATGTGCAGTTGAAATTCATTC
>CALDNB010000069.1 GCA_937914775.1 uncultured Clostridia bacterium | reverse complement strand
CCGAAATAATGGAATGGACCAAATCTAACGTAACCTCTACAATGCATATCTGTTGGGGTGCACAGGCTGGTCTTTACTACCATTACGGCGTTCAGAAATATCCTCTTGATAAAAAACTTTCAGGTGTATATAAACACACCTTAAAACGTAAAAATAAAATGTTAACCAGAGGTTTTGACGACGAGTTCAATGTTCCTCATTCACGATACACCTATGTAAAAGAAGAGGACATAAAGAAAATTCCCGACCTTGAGATTATTGCAACATCAAAAGATGCGGGAGTGTATCTTGTAACCTCAAAAAAGGGCAAACAGATTTTTGTTACGGGCCACGCCGAATACGATGCCGACACTTTAGCAGGGGAATATTTCAGGGATATAGATAAAGGATTAGAAATTGACGTTCCCGAAAATTACTTTGAAAATGACGACCCCTCTAAAAAACCCAAAAACAGTTGGCGTTCAACTGCAAACCTGTTATTTTCAAACTGGCTTAACTATCACGTATATCAGACTACACCTTATGACATTACTAAGATTAAATAATGTAAGCGTTCCTCGAAACGAGGAACGCTTTTTTTCTTGTTTTAATATAATAAAACGAAAGGGTTGATTATATATGAGCACTAATAAAAATTTTCTTATATGCGGCGGGGATTTAAGACAGGTAAAACTTGCAGACAGTCTTTTAAAAGACGGATATAACGTTACAGTATCAGGCTTTGACGACAAAAGTCTGTTTAGTGAAAATGTAGTATTTGGCAAGTTTTGTAAAGAAACAGTTAACGGGGCAGATGTTGTTGTTCTTCCTCTACCCTGTTCAAAAGACAATAAAACAATAAACACCCCCATAAGCAATGATATAATAAACATTAACGAACTTTTTTCTTTTGTTAATCCCAAGGCGATAGTAACAGGAGGAAAAATTATTGAAGAGATAAAATCTTTGGCACAAAATTATAATCTTACCGTTTATGATTACTTAAACCGTGAAGAGATGGCAATTTTTAACGCCATTCCTACAGTGGAGGGTGCAATTGAAATTGCAATCAAAAACACTCCCATTACCATTCACGGCAGTAAAGTTCTTGTTTTAGGTTTCGGTCGAATCGGGAAATTATTGTGCGACAGGTTTTCAGCCCTTGGTGCAGAAGTTACGGCGGAAGCGCGAAAAGTTTCGGATTTGGCGTGGATAAAGTCCTACGGCTACATAGGTATTCCTTTGTCATCGCTTTCCAAAACCATAGGTGTTTATGACGTTA
>CALDNB010000068.1 GCA_937914775.1 uncultured Clostridia bacterium | reverse complement strand
GATATTTAATACTTGTGCTGTTAGGGAAAATGCTCAAAATAGAGTTTCTGGTATGTTAGGTAGAGTTAAACATGTTAAAGAAAAAAATCCTGATTTTGTTCTTGCCGGGGAAAGAAAAGGTAAAATTCTTCCCGGGTTTGATGTGGGAAATTCTCCATCAGATGTTATAAAACTCGATTGCCTGGGCAAAACGGTAGTCCATACAACGAGTGCAGGAACCCAGGGAATTGCAAATGCAGTAAATGCCGATGAAATTCTTGGTGCATCACTTGTAAATGCCAGAGCAACAGCAGAGTATATCAAAAATAAAAATCCTGAAAATGTTTCGCTTGTATGTATGGGGCTTGAGGCCCTTTCGCAGACAGAAGAAGACAATCTGTGTGCTTTGTACATAAAAAGCATTCTTGAGGGAACAGATATTGATTTACAGACCGAAGTTGAAAAACTGAAATATACCTCTGGTGCAAAGTTTTTTGACAAAGCACAAAACGATGTGTTTCCTGAAGAAGATTTTTATTTGTGCACACAGGTTGATAAGTTTGAATTTGTTATAAAAATGACAGAAAATGGCATAATGAAAAAGATTGACGTGTAGGAAAAATAGTTTGTTGATAATAAATATTTACATATCGGGCAGGGAAATCAAATTTGATGCCAATTAAATAAGGTGAAAAAATGAAAAGAAAAATTAATTTTACTGACAAAGTATATTTGTATTCGTGTAAAACATATCGTCAACAAGAGGTTACGACGGTTTTGAACACTCTTTTTGACAAAATATGTGCTGACAACAATTTTACGGACTTTCAGGGCAAAAAAGTTGTTTTAAAACCAAATTTACTTGCAAAAAGAGCCCCTGATATGGGTGTTACAACACAGCCCTCCTTTGTTATTGCAGCATCAGAATACTTTTCGCAAAAAGGTGCTGAGGTGATAATTGCCGACAGCCCCGGCGGAGTGTATCACCCAACGTTGTTAAAATCCCTTTATAAAGTTTGCCGAATGGACGAAGCGCCTCTGGCACAACTTAATTTCAATGTGGAATCAGAAACAGTTAAGTGGGAGGATAAAGAATTCAGTATAATCAAGCCACTTGTTGAGGCAGATGTAATTGTAAATCTTGCCAGAATGAAAACCCATACATTGTGTGATATGACGGCGGCAGTTAAAAACCTTTTTGGCTCTATACCCGGGCTTACAAAAGCGGAATACCACGCAAAATATCCCAATAAAAAAGTTTTTTCGGAAATGCTTGTTGACCTTTGTCTGGCGAATGCTCCGCAAATCAATATTATTGACGGTGTTATCGGCATGGAGGGGGAAGGACCTGCCAACGGCAGTCCTGTTAAAACAGGTGTGATTATAGGCTCTGCAAACCCCTTTGCGGCAGATTGCCTGTGTGCTGAACTTATGGGATTTAATGAAGATGAAGTTGACACTGTAAGGATTTCAAGGGAGAGAGGTCTTTGCCCGTCAGTTAATGAACTTAAAGTTGAAGGCGAACAGGTTTCTGCCCATCAGTTTAAGTTTAAACGACCAAAAGGAAGCAAAAACACAATAGGTCTTATAAAAATTTTACCGAAATTTTTAAAGAAAAAATTTGAAAAGAAAGTTCCTCACCCATTTATTTTACAGGAAAAATGTATTGGTTGCGGAGAATGTGCAAGATGCTGTCCTGCTGAAACTATAACGATAGCGGAAGGGAAAGCAATTATAAATTATGAAAAATGTATCAAATGCTTTTGCTGTCAGGAACTTTGTCCTCAAAAAGCCGTTGTGATAAAAAAATTAAAGGTTAATTAAAGAAAAGTGAAGTGGTTAATTTGAAAAAAACTAAAAATCTTTTACTCATAATGAATCCTTGTGCAGGAACAAAAAAGGCGAACAGATATCTTACCGATATTCTGGTACTGTTCGGCAAACACGGATACAATAACACCGTGTATCTTACCGAGGAAACAGGGGACGCAAAGAAGTATGCAAAGGAAAGAACAGTTGCATCAGGCTGTATTTCATACACACA
>CALDNB010000067.1 GCA_937914775.1 uncultured Clostridia bacterium | reverse complement strand
TGCGGAATCTGCAGCATTTCCTATTTCGCTTACTATTCCTGCAGGACCTGACAGATTATTAAGCCCTACTTTGCCCGTAATCAAATCACCTAAAGATGTAATTACCATTTTAGAAAAATCCACAGTATTTCTGTAAGCATAAAATAATCTGTTGCCGAAATTTAATTCTTTTACTCCCGACATAAAACCAAGTAAAAGTCTTCCGTCTTCGTTTTTTGGTGTAATTGTTACAACTTTGGTTTCACCGTTTCTTTTTAAAGTCAGTTCTACGGGCTGTTCGCCGTTTCTTGCTATTTCCGTATTAAGATTTGTGCTTGTATAAACTCTTTTTCCGTTTACTTTTGTTATTTCGTCACCTGACATAAGTACGTTATATGCAGGATAATTTTCAAGTACCGTATCAACAACAGGAACAACTACCGCTTTAGTCTGGAACATAATTATAACGAACAGTAAAAATCCCGTAATTATGTTCATAATGGCACCCGATGCAAGGATAAGCAGTTTTTTCGGTCTGCTTTTACTACTGAACGAGCCTTCACTTTCCGACTCCTCGTCCTCGCCCTCCATTTTGCAGTATCCCCCGAAAGGAATTGCCCTTAATGAAAAAAGCGTTTCTTTTCCCTGCTTTTTAAAAAACGCAGGTCCCATTCCTATTGAAAATTCGTGAACAGTTACTCCGCATATTTTTGCAGAAATAAAATGGCCAAACTCGTGTGCCGTAATTATAAGGCAAAATACCAGAATGGCAATAAGTATGTTAAGCATTTCACCAGTCCTTTAAAATTTTGTTTCTTATTTCTCTGTCTGTTTCTATTATATCATCAATAGTTGGATTTAATGTATTTTCATGCTCCGTCATGGCTTTTTCTACAATTTCTGCAATTTGTAAAAACTTGATTTTGCCTTGCAAAAACAAGGATACTGCCACTTCGTCAGCACCGTTTAAAACTGTCGGCATTGTACCGCCCTTTTTACCCGCATCTATTGCAAGAGAAAGACAGTTAAAAGTATCTGTGTCCGGCTTTTCGAAAGTAAGGCTTCCGATTTTTGTTAAATCAAGTGGTGGTACATTAGACGGCACTCTTTTTGGATAACAAAGTGCATAATGAATTGCAAGACGCATATCAGGTACAGACAGTTGAGCAATTACGCTGTTGTCACAAAATTCCACCATAGAATGGACTATGCTTTGTCTGTGTACCAAAACTTCAATATCGTCATAATCAACTCCGTAAAGCCACTTTGCCTCAATCACCTCAAAGCCCTTATTCATAAGAGTAGCACTGTCAACAGTTATCTTTTGCCCCATATCCCAGTTTGGATGGTTAAGGGCCTCTTTAACTGTTACGTCTTTTAGCATATCTCTTGTTTTTCCGTACTGTGAGCCCCCTGATGCAGTAATAATAAGTTTTTTAACTTCTTGGCTTTCATGGTTACCGATACACTGAAAAATTGCACTGTGTTCACTGTCAACGGGCAATATGCTTACCCCTTGTTTTTTTGCCTCGTTAATTACAATATCCCCTGCAGTTACCAGAGTTTCTTTGTTGGCAAGGGCAATATTTTTACCGTTCTTAATAGCAAAAAGAGTGGGAACAAGCCCTGCTATTCCCACAACAGATGTTACCACTGTATCAATTTCATTTAACGCCGAAACTTCACACAAGCCCTCTTCACCGCCTGCTACACGAACAGGTGTGTCGGACAAGGCAATCTTTAACAGTGCGGCGTTTTTTTCGTCTGCAACCGCCACAACTTTCGGTCTGTATTTTCTTGCTTGTTGTTCTAATAATTGTATATTGGAATTACCGCTTAGCCCCAAAACCTCAAGGTCTTTGTTATTGTCAACTACATTTAAGGTCTGGGTACCTATTGAGCCGGTACTTCCCAAAACAGATATTTTCATAAAATCCCGCCTAAATTATGGGTAATATTAATAAAAGATAGCATACTGCAGGTGCAGTAAAAATCACGCCGTCAAATCTGTCCATCATTCCGCCGTGCCCGGGCATAATGTTGCCGTAATCTTTTACGCCGTACTGTCTTTTAATTGCAGAAGCACATAAATCCCCGAACTGTGAAATGGCAGAACATATTACTGCAATAATAACGGCATTAAAGTAGTTTGGTGTTTGTCCCATATAGCCAAAAATCCCACAAAGGGCAACCATTCCGATAACGCCGCCAAAAAGACCGCCTATTGCGCCCTCAACTGTCTTTTTGGGACTTAATACAGGGGCAAGTTTGTGCTTACCTATAAAACAGCCTGTAAAGTATGCAAAAGTGTCAGTTAAAAGGGAAATAACAAATACTGTCCATATAAGGAGTTGTCCCTCTCTCATATCCCTTATTGCTATAAGATGTCCATAAAGCAGCGGTACAAACACCGCTGTAAAAAACGCCTTTGATATTTCTTCAAACTTAACCTGTTTTTTGTTAAACATAAAGTATGCAAAAAGCAAAATGATAAGGAAATATACAAAAATCATTTGCCCAAAACAGGTAAACACAAGTGAAAAAAGCACAGATACAACAGTTAAAAACTTATACTTCAAAACATCTGTTACTTTTAAAACCTCATATACAGACAGTGCCGCAATAAGCGACACGCCTATTTCCAAAACTATTTTTGGGGACAGTAAAACTGCAATCAAAACCAGCGCACATACTGTTCCCGTAATAATCCTTTGTTTCATTTTACGATTCCTCCAAAACACCGCCAAAGCGTCTGTTTCTTTTCTGGTAATCTATAATTGCCTTATCTAAGTGCTTCTTGGTAAAATCGGGCCACAAAACATTGTCAAACCACAATTCTGCATAAGCACTTTGCCACAACATAAAATTGGAAAGCCTGTATTCCCCGCTTGGTCTTATAATAAGGTCCACGTCGGGAAAGTCGCTGTTATAAAGACGGGCACTTATATCCTGTTCGGAAATTTCCGTAATCCCTTCTTTAATGCACTTGTTTACTGCAGATACAATTTCATCTCTTCCGCCGTAATTAATGGCAAGGTTTAATACAACACCCGTATTATCCTTTGTCATTTCTTCTGTTTCTTTTATTTTCTGGCATATAGAGGGAGTGAGTGCAGTTCTGTCCCCCACAACCCTAATTACCGCATTTTTACCGTGAAGAGAGTTTTTTGCATCGGACAGATACTCCTCCAGAAGTTTCATTAAGTTGTCAACTTCTTCTTTTGGTCTTTTCCAGTTCTCTGTTGAAAAGGCATAAGCAGTAACGGATTTGATGCCTATTTTATCGCAGTACTCAACTATTTTTCTTAAAGTTTCCGCACCTGCACGGTGCCCTGCACTTCTGGGCAAACCACGTTTTTTAGCCCATCTGCCGTTACCGTCCATAATAATACCTATACTTAAAGGCAAATTATTAAAATCTATGGTGTCTTTGTTTTTTTTAAAAAACATATCAAACCTCTAAAATTTCTTTTTCCTTTTTCTTGGTAATTGTATCAATTTCAGCAATTTTCTTGTCTGTTAATTTTTGTGTATCGTCCTCTGCGCCTTTAACTTCGTCTTCTGTCATTGTTTTGTTTTTAAGTTCTTTTTTAAAGTAGTCAATTGCTTCTCTTCTGATATTTCTTATGTTTACTTTTGCTTCTTCTGATTTTTTGCTTAAAGATTTGGCAATTTCTTTTCTGCGCTCTTCAGTAAGCGGCGGGAAATTAAGGCGAATTAATTTGCCGTCATTCTGTGGATTGATACCGATATCAGATTTATTGATTGCTTTTTCAATTTCACCTAAAATTGATGCGTCCCAGGGCTGAATAGTAATAGTCTGTGGCTCGGGAACTGCAATTGTGCCAACCTGAGCAAGAGGTGTTGGAACTCCGTAGTATTCAACTTTAACTTTGTCTAAAACTGCAGGGTTTGCTCTTCCCACTCTC
>CALDNB010000066.1 GCA_937914775.1 uncultured Clostridia bacterium | reverse complement strand
CCAGATTTTATTCATTTACAACATCCCCCTCATCCTGAAATTTAGTCATTAGTAATCCGATTTCCTCTTTTGTTGCAGTTCTGCCGTCAACAACACCGGTAACTCTTCCTCCGCCTATTACTAAAATTCTGTCACAAAGTTCAAGCAGTACGTCTAAATCTTCCCCAACAAAGATTACTGCAACGCCTTTTTCTTTTTGTTCATTTAATAAATTATAAATTGTATAGGACGAGTTGATATCAAGTCCGCGCACAGGATATGCAGCCATCATTACTGTTGGAGATGAAGAAATTTCTCTGCCGACAAGGACTTTTTGCACATTACCGCCTGAAAGACGCCTTACAGGAGTGCTTGGAGAGGGTGTTGAAACAGATAACCTTTCAATTATCTCATCTGCCAGCGATTTAGGTTTTTTGCGCTCTAAAAACGCTGTTTTTCCTTTTCTGTAACTTCTTAGCATCATATTGTCAACGATGTCCATATTACCAACAAGACCCATACCAAGTCTGTCTTCGGGAACAAATGCAAGTCTTACACCAAGGTTTCTTATCTGCAATGGTGTTTTATCTTTTAACATTTCCTGACTACCGGTTTTTGGATTATTGTATATAATTTCGCCCTTAGTTAAATACTGAAGTCCTGCAATGGCTTCCAACAGTTCTCTCTGACCGCTTCCTGCAATACCTGCAATACCTAATATTTCACCTGAACGTGCTTCAAAAGAAACGTTGTCAAGCACAGTTACGCCTTCTCTGTTAACACAACTTATTCCGTCAACTACAAGTCTGTCAACAGGATTCTTTGGTTCGCTTCTTTCAATATTTAAAGAAATCTTTTTGCCTACCATCATTTCCGTAAGTTGTGATTCAGATGTTTCGGAAGTTTTTACGGTGCCTATGTATTCGCCTTTTCTCAAAACTGCCACATTATCGGAAAGAGACATAACCTCGTGAAGTTTATGAGTAATAATTATTATTGCTTTACCACTGTCACGCATTTTTCTTAAAACAGCAAATAGTTTTAATGTTTCCTGTGGAGTTAAAACCGCAGTAGGTTCATCAAGAATAAGAATATCTGCCCCTCGGAACAAAACCTTTATAATTTCAACTGTCTGTTTTTCAGAGACTGACATTTCATAAATCTTTTTATCAGGGTCAAGTTCAAAACCGTACAATGAAGTTATTTCCATAATTTTTTCTTTATAGGAATTAATATCAAAGCGTTTTTCATCTTCAAGTCCAAGAACAATATTTTCTGCAGCAGTAAATACATCAACAAGTTTAAAATGCTGATGTATCATACCTATTTTATATTCAAAAGCGTCCTTTGGCGAGGAAATGGTAACCTCCTCACCGTTAATAAACATATGACCGCTATCCGGATAATAAATACCCGATACCATATTCATAAGAGTAGTTTTTCCGCTACCGTTTTCACCAAGAATAGAAAGGATTTCACCTTTTTTAACGCTGATGGAAACATTATTATTGGCAACAACACTGCCAAAGGTTTTAGTAATGTTTTTCAGTTCAAGAGCATAATTTTGTTCCATAAATATTCACCAACTTTAATAAATTTTATATTTTAATAAGCAAACATTTAAATATTTGTTTGTTGAAATACAAAAAATTTAATATAGGGCGGAAATTTTTCCGCCCTATAAAATTATTAAAATTAGAACATGCTGTTAAGCAATGTGATACCGTCGATTTGTAAATCAAAGTAAGGAGCTGAACGGTATTCTGATTCGTGGAAATAACCGTCAGAAATTACTTCTGTATCAGGAGTGTATGCTTCGTCAGTATCTACGTCTGCAAGATAAGATTCAAGTTTTTCACCGTTAACTGTGAATGTATCTGTATCAAATACTTTAATTTCACCAGCGATTAATTTTGCTTTAGCATCTTCAATTGCTTCTGCAGTACCTGCAGCAGCAACTTTTTCGTTAACGTCTGTTAACTTAACTGAACCTGCTTCAAAGCCTTCGCACCAGTCAAATGCGATTTCCTTACCAGCGATATTGTTTTCAATGATGTGTTTGAAGTATGGTGCCCAGTCAATTCTTGAAGAAACGATGAATGTATTAGGACAAGCATCAACTGTGCTTCCGTTGTAAGAAACGTTAGGAACGCCAGCGTTTTCACAAGCAGTAGGAGCACCCATTGAGTCAGCGTGCTGACTGATTAGTACGCAGTTATTGCTTAATAGTTTTGTTGCTGCTTCTTTTTCTAACGCTTCGTCATACCAACTACCTGTAAACTGAACTTCCATAGTTACAGATGGGCAAACTGATTTTGCGCCTAAATAGAATGATGTGTAACCTGAAATAACTTCAGCGTATGTAAATGCACCAACATAACCCATTTTAGCCTGGTCTGCAGTAATTTTACCTGCATCAATCATTTCGTTAAGTTTCATACCTGCAGCGATACCTGCTAAGTATCTGCCTTCGTAGATAGAAGCAAATGCATTGTGGAAGTTAGCAACTTTTTCTGTGTGAGCAGTTGTACCTGTAGCATGGCAGAATTCAACTTCAGGGAATTCTTTAGCTGCTTTTAACATATAAGGTTCGTGACCAAAACTGTTAGCGAAAACGATGTCGCAACCCTGGTCAGCAAGGTCTGCTGCTGCTTCGTAACATTCATTACCTTCAGGAACGTTTGTTTTGAAGATAACCTGTTCTGCAGTTAAGCCTAATTCTTCTGTTGCGGCTTTAGCAGCGTCCAAGAAGTTTTTGTCATAAGTTGAGTTTTCATCGTGTAAGAAGATGAAACCAATTTTGAAATCAGCATTTGCTGTTTCGTTGCCGCAACCAGCAAGTAATGTCATTGACGCAACAAGCATAGTTACAACAAGAAGTAGTG
>CALDNB010000065.1 GCA_937914775.1 uncultured Clostridia bacterium | reverse complement strand
CATCTATATAAATATCAAATGTCTGATTAACCAAATCAACCGCCATCAGGTAATTAAACACTGCTTTTTAGCGGGTATTGGCTTTCAGGGCTTGTTTCACGATTTATCAAAATACAGCCCCATAGAATTTATGGGCGGAGTAAAGTATTATTACGGGACAAAAAGTCCCAACGAGGGCGAGAGGGAAAAGTACGGCTACTCAAGGGCGTGGCTTCACCACAAGGGCAGAAACAGACATCATTTTGAGTACTGGACCGATTATAACCCTGTAGCAAGAAAAGTTATGCCTGTTAAGATGCCCATTAATTATGTCAAAGAAATGTTTTGTGACAGAGTTGCCGCAAGTAAAATTTATCAGGGAGACAACTACACAAACAACCATCCTATTGAATATTTTATGAGAGGAAAGGGCAACAGAACTATTCACGACGAAACTTCTGATTTGGTGGAAAAGTGGCTGACAATCCTTGCAGAAAAAGGCGAGAAAGAAGTATTTAGAATCATAAAAAACACAAAAGAGTATTAAAAAAGCCGAACAAAATTTGTTCGGCTTTTAAGTTTTACAACTTACTTTTTAAAGAAGAATGGTGGTACATCAATATCATCATCAAGTATTGTTGTGCTGATGATTTTTTCTTCGTCATCAATTTTACTGATGTTTACGAATGACGGAATTTCGGGGTCGTTATCTTTATCCAGTCCCTTTGTTGGTTGCTGATATGTATTGCCACCGTCAAAGCCTGTTGCAACAACAGTAACTTCGATTTCGTCACCCAACTCTTCTTTGATAATTGCACCAAAGATAAATTCTGCATCTTCGTCTGCAAGTTCCTGTACCATTTCGTTACATTTACTGATTTCAAGCATACCCAAGTTTGAACCGCCGGCGATGTTCAAAATAATACCTTTTGCACCTGCGATGGAAGTTTCAAGAAGCGGACTGTTGATAGCCATTCTTGTTGCTTCTTCTGCTCTGTTTTCACCCGCAGCATGTCCGATACCCATGTGTGCGAAACCTGTATTTTTCATAACAGTCTTAACGTCAGCAAAGTCAAGGTTAACGATACCGGGAACAACGATTAGTTCTGCAATACCCTGTACGCCCTGCCTTAACACGTCGTCTGCCATTTTAAATG
>CALDNB010000064.1 GCA_937914775.1 uncultured Clostridia bacterium | reverse complement strand
CTATACAGGTGTTAATGCGTTTACATCAGGTATCTACGATAACTTCTTATATACACACTATACAGCAGATAAACTTCCTACATTTGTTTCAGCATCACTTGAAGATGCTGCAACAGATGTTGCAAGAACAGGTGAAATTGATGTTGTATTCAGTAAGGATATCGACCCTGCATCAATTGGTAACATTACATTAGCAGCAGACGGTACTCCTGTTGATATCGACGTTGTTATGAACGGCGATTATGCTGCAACAATTAAATATTCACGTCTTGCAGCAACAACAGAGTACACATTAACAGTTCCAAAAACTGTTACAGACGTTAACGGCTTACCGTTAACAACTGAGCAGGTTATTACCTTTACAACAAACGATGTTCCGTTCCCTGAAATTTCAGACGCAACAATTACAGACGGCGCAACAGGTATTGCTCCGAATCATGTAATTGCAGTAACATTAAGCGAAGCATTTAAATCAGGTACAGAACAGTACATTACTTTAACTAAAAAAGGCGAATATCAAAACTTGATTACTGGTTATGAATTATCAAATGAAAACAAAACTGTAACATTGTTACATGCTGATTTTGATATTAACTCAGAATATGTATTGACAGTTCCCCAGACAGTTAAAGGCGCAACATCGGATGTTGCAGTTGCAGAAATGGTTTATAACTTCAAAACTATTGACAGCAAAGTATCAGCAGAACTCAATGTATCAGGCGACGAAGTTGACGTGACTGCACAGTTACAGTTAACATTTGCTGAAACAATTACTGATGCAAATATCAGTAACATTACATTAGAAACAAATGGCGTACCGGTAGAAATCACACCCGCACTTGACGGTACAAAGAAAATTGTTTCATTAAATAATGGTACGTTAAGAGGAAACACAACTTATGTAGTTACAATTCCTGCAGGGTTGGTTTCTGAAAGCGGAATTCCTGTAGCGGAAGCAACGTTTGAATTTACAACGATTGTTGTACCTGCTCCCGAAGTTGCAGGTGCAACCGTTACAGACGGCGCTGAAAATATCTTACTTGATAAAGTAATTGCAGTAACATTAAGTGAGCCTTTTAAAGCAGGTACTGAAGAGACAATTACACTAACTAAAAAAGGCGAAGAGACAAACTTGATTACAGGTTATACTTTGTCTCAGGATAACACAGTTGTTACATTGGCACATGCTGACTTTGAAATGAATACAGAATATGTATTAACTGTTCCTACAACAGTTATAAGTGCAACAACAGATCTTCCAATCGAAGAAGCGGTTGTTTACAACTTCAAAACTTATGAAAGCGAAGTTACGGCAACACTTAACGCAACAGGAAATGCAGTTGCAGCAGGTACAGCATTGCAGTTGACATTCGACCGTGCTATCAATGAAACAGGTATTGAAAATATTACATTAAGTGCAAAGGGCGAAGAAGTTGAAATTAATCCAACTCTTGACGGCGCGGTTGTATCACTAAATAATACAACATTAGATTATGAAACGGAATACACAGTTACAATCCCTGACGGATTAACCGCAACAAACGGTATTCCTGTAGCAGAAGATACATTTACATTTACAACAAAAGCCTTTGACCCCATTATCTGGGAAGAAGACTTCTCAACATTGCCTGAAGGCGTAACAGCAGACACATCAGTTGAAAGTTGGTACACAGACGGCTGGAATGCTTATATTCAGAGCTACGGTTATACCGAAGGCTCTAACGAATTCAAATTTGTTGACGGAAAACTGCAGATGACAAAAGGTCAGAGCGAAACAACAAAAAGTAAAGGTCTTATCGCTACTAAAACTATTACAGGCGCTCCCACAACAGGTATTGTTACATTGGATTATGACTTTACAATCAGTTCAGCATATAAAAGCGATGCTTATTCACCTGCAATGGTAGTACAAAACACAGACGAACAGCAGTTATTAGCACTTAACTTTGGTGCATCTTACTCAGGTATCTGTGTAAATAATATTGCAGGAGACGGCAGTGTTCTTTCAGGCACATCAAGTGCCGGTGGTGCTCCTGTTGCATCAAGAGCATTCGCTAACTCTACATCTTTAGATAAATTTAATGCACTAACAGATGGTAACGGCACAATCCATGTAAGAGCAATAATTGATTTGGATGCAAAAGTATATTCACTAAAACTTACAAAAGGCGGCGTTGAATATACAACACCTACTGCATATTTTGCAATTGACCCTGATATTACAAACTTTGAAATCGGTTATATTGCATTCCAGGCAAACTGCTCAACAACATCTGGTAATTACACAGAGGATACTGTAGTTTCAACAGTTGACAATATCGTTTTAAGAGTTGCGGACCCTGTAGTTCCTACAGTTACACAAAGTTCAGTAACAAACGGTGCTGCAAATGTAGATGTAAAGGAAGCAATTGAAGTAGTATTCTCAACAGAAATGAAAGAATCAACACTTGGAAATGTTACATTGGTTAAAACAGAAGACTTATCTTCTGTAACACTAACACCTTCACTTGCAGCGGACTGCAAAACAGCAACTTTTGCATTTGATACTCTTGAATACGAAACAGAATATACATTTACAATTCCTGTAACAGTTAAATCTGCAACAGGCGCAACATTTGCATCAGAAGTTACATATACCTTTACAACAGGGGAACTTGTTGAAGGTACAGTACTATGGTCAGAAGATTTTACAGGTCTTACTAACGCAAATGTCGGCACAGAAAGACCGTACTGGTCAGGTATTGTAAGCACATATATTAGCAGTACCAAAGCGGACATTACTGTTTCTGCAGGCGGAGACTGGACACAAGCATCAGATACAGAAGGTCTTGCATCAAGAATTTTGTTCGAAGAGGGAAAACTTGTATTGCAAGACAAATGGAATTGTTACCATAATTCAATTTCTGCTATTATGTATCTTCCGTTCAAGAATGCACAAGGTAATGTACCTACAATTCCGGGTACAGGTTATGCTGTATTCGAATTTGATTATGAAACAGAGAATTTAGCGACAGCCCCTGTAATCAGACCTACTGTTTACTTTGATGATGTTGCTACCTCTGGCAGAAAATACGGTTCATTGAACATTTCTGAAAATTATGGTATTTCTGACTTGTTGCAATCAGGCTCAACTTTGGAAAACAGAGCAAACAACATAAGAACAGCAGAAGATATAGAAGGCAAAGTTACAAAAATTCAGTATGTATTTGATATTGCAAACAAAAAATACATGGTATCTGCAACAGTTGACGGTGAAAAATCCTTTAACGGTACAGAATGGTTAGATTATTCATCTGCAACATCAGGTGCAAGTGTAGAAGCAACGGCAGGTGGTATTTACTACTTTAACCGCGTTACACTAAGACAAAATGATACTTATGTTGGAACTGATGCATTCTCAACTGCTAAATACGATAACTTCAAATATACACACTACACAGCAGACAAACTTCCTACATTTGTTTCAGCATCACTTGCAGATACTGCAACAGATGTTGCAAGAACAGGTGCAATCAATGTTACATTCAGCAAGAAGTTAGATCCTGCATCAATCAGTAACATTACATTAATGGCAGGTGAAACACCTGTTGATATTGAAGTTGTTATGAATGGTAACAACGCCGTAACTGTTAAGTATTCACGTCTTGATGCAAACACAACTTACACATTGACAGTTCCAAAGACAGTTACAGACTTTAACGGTTTACCACTTACAACAGAGGAAGTAATTACATTTACAACAAACGATGTACCGTTCCCTGAAATTTCAGGCGCAACAGTTACAGACAATGCAACAGGCATTGCTCTTAACAAGGTAATTGAAATTACATTAAGCGAAGCATTTGACGAAGAAACAATTGAAGGTATCACATTAACTGTAAAAGACAGCGATGTAAACTTAATTACAGATTATACCTTGTCTCAGGACGGCACAGTTGTAACATTGGCTCACGATAACTTTGCTTTAAATACACAGTACGTATTAACTGTTCCCGATACTGTTAAAGGCGTATCCGGTATGCCTGTTGATGAAACAGTTTACAACTTTACTTCTTACGCAAGTGAAGTATCAGCAACACTTAACGTTGCTGCAACAGATGTTCCAATGGATGCACAATTGCAGTTAACATTTGCTGAAACAATTACCGATACAAATATTGGCTTAATCACATTAAGTGCAAACGGTGAAAATGTTGCAATTACACCGACACTTGACGGCACAAAGAAAATTGTTTCATTAAATAATGGCAAATTAAATCACACTACAACTTATACGGTTACAATTCCTGAAGGCTTGATTGCTGAAAACGGTGCTCCTGTAGCAGAAGAAACATTTGAATTTGCAACAGTTGAACTTGATCCTCCGGCAATTACAGAAATTACTGTTACTGAAAACGAGACAGATGTTTTACTTGATAAAGTAATTACAGTAACATTAAGTGAAGCGTTCAAAGAAGGCACTGAACAGACAATTAAATTAACTGTAAAAGACAGCGATGTAAACTTGATTACAGGTTATCAGTTGTCAAACGAAAACAAAACTGTAACATTAGTTCACGCTGATTTCACTATAAATACTGAATATGTACTTACAATTCCTGCAACAGTTAAGGGTGCTGTTTCAGACCTTTCTGTAACAGAAACTGTAAGAAACTTCAAAACTTACGAAAGCGAAGTAACAGCAACACTTAATGCCGAGGGCAATAATGTTGCAGCAACAACACAGTTACAGTTAACATTTGCTCGTGCTATCAACGAAGCAGGTATTGAAAATATTACATTAAGTGCAAACGGCGAAGAAGTTGACATTAATCCAAGCCTTGACGGCGCAGTTGTATCATTAAATAACGTCACACTTAATTACGTAACAGAATATACAGTTACAATCCCTGACGGATTAACTGCAACAAACGGTATTCCTGTAGCAGAAGATACATTTACATTTACAACACAGCAAGAACCTGCAGAGGGAACTTTAATCTGGTCAGAAGATTTTGACGGCCTAAATGCTGAAAATATTGCAACGGAACGTCCGTACTGGAGTCTGACTCTTGTAAGCGGAGGTAGTGCTAATACTTACAAAACATCTGACGCTACTTTAACATGGGCAGCCGCTGAAGAAACATACAACTCGAGATTTGCTATAGTTGACGGCAAAGCACAGTTGAGCAAAAAGAGAAGTACCTGGGACGGTAATGACAAAGTCCAATTAAATATGATAATGGATAAGTATGATGACGCTGAAGATAACATCTTCCAGCCGAACTCGGGTTACACAGTATTTGAATATGACTACTATTCAAACGCATTGCCATTTAAAGATCGTCCAAACGAATGGACTCAAAGTATGCACGATGTTTTGTTGAAAGAAACTCAGAATGCATGGAGTTCACACACAAGAACTTATGGTAGATTTGATATTACATCAACTAACGGTATTCAGGACTTTACTGATATGGCTGCAAACCCAAGTTATGCAGATGTTGTAAGCACTGCCCCTTATAAAAACAACATCAGAAGTGCTGAAGACATCGAAGGTCAGAACGTTCATATTCAGGTTGTGTATGATATAAACAATGGTAACGGTTACAGATATATGGTATTTGCAACAGTTAACGGTGAAAAATCATACAGAAGCACAGACTGGATAGAATTAACTACAGAGACTTGCGTTCAGGCGCCTGCGTGGGATTATTTCATCGACACAATCACTCTTGAACAAAGAGAAGCACCGAGTCATGGGTCAGACTTCTCAGTAGTAACATACGATAACTTCAAATATACTCACTATACAACGTTGCCGTCATTTGTTTCAGCAACAGTTACAGATGGTGCGGAAGATGTTTCAAGAGTTGGCTCATTTGGAGTTACATTCAGCAAGAAGATTGATGCAACATCAATCGGAAGCATTGCAATTAAGAAAGACGACGAAGTTGTTGACGGTGTAGATGTTGTTATGAACGGCGAAAAAGGCGTAACAGTTAACTATGCA
Source organism: uncultured Clostridia bacterium (assembly GCA_937914775.1). Taxonomy (GTDB): domain Bacteria; phylum Bacillota; class Clostridia; order Monoglobales; family Firm-18; genus RGIG1864. The sequence continues at coordinate 744 of CALDNB010000064.1, read as the reverse complement.
CATCTTGCTGCAAACACAACTTACACATTGGTAATTCCAAAGACTGTTACAGACGTTAACGGCTTACCGTTAACAGCAGAGGAAACCATTACATTTACAACAAATAACGACAAGTTCCCGACAGTTGCAGGTGCAACAGTAACAGACGGCGCTGAAAATATCTTACTTGACAAAGTAATTGCAGTTACATTTGATGAAGCAATTGATGAAGATACAATTGATGATATCACATTGACTGTAAAAGACAGCGAAGGTAACTTGATTACAGGTTACGAGTTGTCAAACGAGGGTAAAACTGTAACATTTACTCACGATGCATTTACAATGAATACAGAATATGTATTGACAGTTCCCGATACTGTTAAAGCAAGTGCTACAGGCTTCCCGTTAGAAGAAGGAAAAGTATATAACTTCAAGACTTACGAGAGCGAAGTAACAGCAACAATTAATGTATCAGGTAACGAAGTTGATGCAGAGACACAGTTGCAGGTAACATTTACAGAAGCGGTTACACAGGCAGTTGCAGACAGTATTACATTGACTGCAGGTGAAGATATAGAAGTTACAGCAACACTTGACGGTACAGAAAAAATTGTAACACTAAGCGCTACATTAGATTATGAAACAGCATATACAGTTACAGTTCCCACAGGGCTGACTGCTAAAAACGGTGTTCCGATTACAACAGCAACATTTAACTTTACAACAATGGAATCACCTGTGGGCGGTACAGTACTATGGTCA
>CALDNB010000063.1 GCA_937914775.1 uncultured Clostridia bacterium | reverse complement strand
ATCAGGCCTTCCTTGATACCCCAGTTATCGTTCAGAACCTTGGCAATGGGAGACAGGCAATTAGTGGTGCAGGAAGCATTGGAGACGAAGGTCATATCGGGAGTGTACTTGTCATTATTAACACCCATAACAAACATTGGAGCATCTTTTGAAGGAGCAGAAATAACAACTTTCTTTGCACCGCCTGTGAAGTGTGCTTTTGCTTTATCCATTGTTGTATATACACCTGTTGATTCAACGATGTATTCAGCACCTGCTTCTGCCCAAGGAATGTTATTAGCATCCATTTCAGCATAAACTTTGATTTCTTTACCGTTTACAACGATAGCGTTTTCTTTTGCTTCAACTGTGCCGTTAAATCTGCCGTGTACTGTATCATAAGATAGCATATAAACCATGTAATCAGGATCGATAAATGGGTCGTTGATTGCTTTGATTTCAACGTTACCTCTTTCAATCGCTGCTCTGAAAACAAGACGACCGATACGGCCAAAACCGTTAATACCTACATTTACTGACATTGTGTTTTCCTCCTAAAAATAAATTGATATTTTTTTAACTATCATATATTTTATACCATATTTACAAAATTTACAAGTGTTTTTTTAAAATTTATTTATTATTACCATACATATAGGCAATAGCCTCTACTTTTTGGCTAATTTCATCAGTACTTTTAAGTGTTTTGTGCCAGTCAAGAAGAGCATCGGTAATTTTTTGTGGCACTGTTGCGCTGTCGCTGTTTTCAATATAATCCATTAAAAACTCCACGGCTTTACGTAAGTTCCATATAAACAGTGACGGATTTGGATAATTTGTCATTATTTCCGTAACAACACGGGCAGTATATATTGCAATGCTTTCCTTAGTACGTGAATTTTCAGGTGTATGTGACGGGTGGAAACTTCCGTCGCAGCGCTGACGCTTTATAAGTTTTATATACTGTGTGTCAATATCGTTTGGATTATTACGAAGATTATATGATTCCAAAGTTGACAGGTACCAGTCATAAGGCAATGCTTTAGGTCTTATTATAGACACGCAGTCGTAGTATTTGCCGTTGGAATTCATAAGAAGCATATCCATATAGTTGTTATAAATACTGTATTTTTTGGATATCTCTATAATTTTGTTAGTTATTTCTCTGGTTTCCGTCATAGAACAGTTTGCAAGTTTGTGGTTAAGGTTGTCTATAGTGTTTTTTGCAAACAGGTATCTTAATGAACTTCCGCCTTTATTGTATTTTGTAAGGTCGATTTTATAACTGATTTTACCTCCTGCAAATCTTCCGTCAATATACATCGTTTCAGGCATGGCATCATATATTTCCGCAATGGCGGTAATTGTATCCCCATAGTGTATTTTTTTGATACCTGTTGTTGCTACGCTGTTAACTGCGTTGTCAAAGGTGACGGTTGCTTCTGTAATGCAGGGTGCGGAAACTATATTAAAAGCACCGATTATTTCTTTTGCAACTTTGTTTTTCGGTGAGATAAATCTGTATTTGCCACCTGTGTTTTCAGCAAGTGCCTTTAAAAAGCCCATATCGTCTTTGTTATCAATTTCCAGAGTATAATAAGTATTGCTTTTGTGATTTTCAATATATCTTAAAATATCCTGATTCTGCGACGTTTTTTCGTCCGTTATAAGCATAGCAACTGTATTTCCGTTATGCTTATAAGATGATATAAGGTCGGAAAACAGTTCTACGGTATCACCTAATTCGTAAGAGTCAAACCAGTTGGATACGGCATAAATCTGCTCGTCGGTTGGGTGAACATAGCCCTCAGAAAAAACAGAGTTTTGTCTGTTTAACATCATAAGGTTAAATGTGTCATTTTTGCCCATCGCTTTAAGACAGGCAATAACCGCGGTTTTAATTTCTGCCTTGTGTTTTTCCCCTGTGTTCAACATAAACAGGTATCTTTTGCCGTGCCTTACATACAGGTCTATTTCGGGTTTGACTGTGCAGTAAATAAGGTTGTTGTATCTGTATATTGCAGGTACGTTACTGTTTGATTTTTCTATAATAATTTCAACTGCATAGTTAGAGGAAGTATTGTCTTTTAATGTTGCAGTAACGGTACTGTCTGTAACGTTAAATTTTAAATTGTGTGTATTGGAATATGCTTTTGCAATGTTACTTCCGTAATATGTAAAATCAAGTGCGGTAGAATAATCAGGAGGATTTGAAAAGTCACCGAAGGAATACTGGGAACTTTCCATACCGAAATTAGGCACAACAACGGTGGGTATTGTTACTTTACAATATCCGTCTTTGTTTTCCGTATGCTTAATGTATTTAAGTTCCGTTTCTATTATTCTTCCCGGAGCCAGTTTCCCTATATGCACTTTGAAACTTGAAAAATCGTTGGCGTTTGCAAAGGAATACTGCTCGAATGTGTCGGAGTCACGCTTTTTTGTAAGATGTGAAATAATTGCCTCTTTGCCTATATATACTTTGAAATCAACTATTATTTCGCAGTCTGCTATGGGAAATATGTAACTTGCGTCTGCAACTCCGTCGGTGTCATTTAAAAATTGTTGTTTTAATGTGAAAACACCAAAGTCCTCTGTAACTTCAACCGTGCAGTTAACAGATTTAACACGCAGACTCTGGTTGTATTCATCAACTAATCCTACTGACATTTACCATCATCACCTTATTTTGTAATTATAGCGGTGTTTGTTGCCTCGTCGTAATCTACTTTAAAGCCCATCATTTCGTACATGATTCTTACAGGTACAAATGTTCTTCCCTCAACTACTATGGGTGCAACGTCAAACTGGTAAGAACTTTCCCCTGAAGCATAAGTTTTGTTTCCTATCTGCATAACAATATAGTGACTGTTTACAGTATTGATTGCAGAAACTGTAGCGGTTTTTTCATCATAGTTAACATAGTAGCCGTTTTGCTCAAGTATTTGTCTTACGGGGACGTACATTCTGTCATTCTTAGTAAAGGGCGCAGGGTCGTATTTCATAACTTCGCCGTTTACGTTTACAACAGGTGCTCTCTCCTCCGTAAGTTTTAATTCAAGAGTAAAAGAAGAGTCACTTTCTTTTATAACGTCTGCGTCTAACTGGTCTGCAAATGCAATGCAGTTAAATGCAAGTACTATTAAAAGCAATACTGACAGTTTTTTCATAATTATCCCTCCAATGTTATTATACCAAAAAATATTGCATATTTCAACAGTTATTATTTAAGATTACAGTTAATGTTTTAAGATGTTACATTCTGTTATTGCTGTATTTGAAATGATAAACTGAAATAAAGGTGGGTGTTAATGTTTTGAACTATGAATTATTAGGAAAGAATATAAGAAAACAAAGGAAAGAAAAACAATATACACTGGAGCAGTTGGCAGAAAAATTAGATGTTTCAACAACTTTTGTAGGGCAGATAGAAAGGGCAAAAGGAGTTCCCTCTCTTGAAACTTTGGTGAAGATTGCAAACGTTTTAGAAGTATCAACGGACAGTTTGCTTTTTGGGGATTTGAATTCCAAAGCAGGAAACAGTCATTTTGTGAAGAAAGTTGAAGAACTGACTGAGAACTTTTCACCCAAGGAAAAAGAGTTACTGTTAAAAACTATTGAAACAATCAGCCAATTCAGAAAATAAATAGGGGCAAATTATATGAACTTTGAAGAATTAAGCAAAATAATTCACGACATAAAGCAACCTGTGGCAAACATAAAAGTTTCTGCGTCAATGATTGAAACTGCATCAAAGGAAGAACCGGCTGACAAAGAGGCAATACAGCAGTTTTGCGGAATTATACAGAGAAGTTGCAATTCCATAAATCTTCTTGCTTCAAATTTTCACGATATAATAAACTGCAGAAACAACCTTACAACAGTAAACTATTCTTCCTGCAACGTGGAGGAATATATAACAATGTATGTTTCTTCCATAAAGCCTTATATCGACAGTTGCAATGTGAATTTAAAAACCAATATTACGTGCAGTGACGCGGTATTTTCCTGCGATTATGAAAAACTGACACGGGTACTTAATAATTTGATTACAAATGCAATTAAATATAACACAAGTGATGAAAAAACAGTTGTAATTGATGTAAATATAGAGGAAGACAATCTTATTTTAAAGGTTTCGGATAACGGAATAGGAATACCTAAAAATGATATAGACAAGATTTTTCAGTGTAATTACAGGGCGAAAAACGGCAAGTCTGTTGCACAGGGTTGTGGACTTGGTATGGCAATAGTAAAAGAATTTACAGACCTTATGAACGGACGACTGGAAATAAAAAGTAAAGTTAATCTGGGCACAACAATTACTGTTACGTTACCTCAGGGAATGGTAGTTGCGCTAAACTCTGTTTTGAAAATTAAAGAACTGGATCCCGACAGAATAGAGAAAGAATTTTCTACAATAATGGAATAAAAAAGAACCGCAAAGCGGTTCTTTTTTCTATTCTAATTCAAACATACCTGTATATAACTGATAGTATTTTCCTTTTTGTGCAAGGAGTTCGTCGTGGTCGCCACGTTCTATAATTTCGCCGTGTTCCAGTACCATAATGGCGTTGGAGTTTCTTACTGTTGAAAGTCTGTGGGCAATAACAAACACAGTTCTGCCCTCCATAAGACTGTTCATACCTTTTTCTATAAGCCTTTCTGTTCTTGTATCGATAGAACTTGTGGCTTCGTCAAGGATTAAAACAGGCGGGTCTGCAACTGCCGCACGGGCAATAGCAAGAAGTTGTCGTTGCCCCTGACTTAAGTTAAGTCCGTCACCTGTTATTACTGTGTCATAACCGTCTTTTAACAGTTCTATAAAAGAGTGTGCGTTGGCAAGTTTTGCCGCCTCAATTATCTGTTGGTCTGTGGCGTCAAGGTTGCCGTATCTTATATTGTCTCTTACTGTTCCTGTAAACAAATGAGTGTCTTGAAGCACCATCGAAAGAGAACGGCGGAGGTCTGCTTTCTTTATTTTATTTATGTTTATTCCGTCGTATCTTATTTTGCCGTCAGGTACATCGTAAAATCTGTTAATAAGGTTTGTGATTGTAGTTTTACCTGCACCTGTTGAGCCTACAAAGGCAATTCTCTGTCCCGGTTTTGCATACAAAGATACGCCCTTTAATACCGTTTTGTTTTCTTCGTAGCCAAAGACAACATCGTCAAAGGTGACTTCACCTTTAACTTCTTTGTAAGTTAAAGTTCCGTCGTGGTGGGGGTGTTTCCATGCCCATACTCCTGTGCGGTTTTCACATTCTTTAAGTTCACCGTTTTCGTATTTGGCATTTACTAAAGTTACATAACCGTTGTCTGTTTCGGGCTTCTGGTCTAAAACTTCAAAAATTCTTTCTGCACCTGCAAGGGCGGACAAAATTGAATTAAACTGCTGGGACATCTGTGTAATGGGCTGTGAAAATGAACGTGTGTACTGCAAAAACGAAGCAAGTGAGCCGATGTCAAAGCCTGTATAAATGGTCAGAACTGAGCCGACAATTGCTGTAAGTGCATAGTGGACATAGGAAAGGTTACCCATAATGGGCATAAGCACGTTGGCAAAGGCGTTGGCACCGTATGCGGCGTTACAAAGTTCTTCGTTAAGTTGGTCGAATTCTGCTTTTGCTTTGTCTTCGTGGCAGAATACTTTTACCACCTTTTGTCCCTCAATCATTTCTTCAATGTAGCCGTTTACTCTGCCCACCGCTTTTTGCTGGCGTCTGAAGAACATTCCGCTTTTTGAGCCTATAACTTTTATTATCTGTGTAATTATAACAAGCATCACAATTACAATAATGGTTAAAACGGGGTTTAATATTACCATTGCACCAAATACACCTATTACAGTTACTCCCGAGGAAATAAGGTGTGTTAAGGTGTTGGAAAGCATTTCCCTTATGGCGTCAATATCATTTGTAAATCTGCTCATTAATTCTCCGTGAGTGTGGGAGTCAAAATACTTAATTGGCAGAGTCTGCAGATGATTGAATAAATCTTTACGAAGATTTAAAAGTGTTCCTGTTGAAACAGAAATCATAATTCTGCTGTAGGTGTATGCAGATAATGCACCGATTGCGTAAACAACAGCCATTGCGGTTACGCCCTGTATAAGCCCTGACAAGTCGGGATTTTTCTGACCGATAAAAGGCACTATGTAGTTGTTTATCAAAGGTTTTAAAAAGTATGTTCCTGCAATAGAGGTGGCAGAACTTACAAGTACCAGCATAACAACAAGTGCAACCGCAAGGCGGTACTGTTTCATATAATTAAGAATTCTGCCGATTGTTGCCTTGGCATTTTTGGGCTTTCTTACGGGTTGCATATTATGCCTCGCCATTTTCATCTGCTCCTTTCTGCTGGGATTCATACACTTCTTTATAAATTTCGTTTGACAAGAGTAGTTCTTCGTGTGTGCCTATCTGGTCAACTTTTCCGTTATCCATTACAATTATTTTATCTGCATCTATAACGGAAGAAATACGCTGTGCAATAATAATTGTAGTTGTGTCTTTCAGTGATTTGTTTAATGCCGTACGTATTTTTTTGTCTGTGGCAGTATCTACTGCAGAGGTACTGTCATCAAGAATAATAATTTTTGGCTTTTTAAGTAACGCTCTGGCAATACATAGACGTTGCTTCTGTCCGCCTGAAAGGTTTACACCGCCCTGACCGAGCATGGTGTTGTATCCCTCGGGAAAAGAGGAAATGAAATCGTGTGCCTGAGCATCTTTACACGCACTTATTATTTGTTCTTCGTCTGCATCGGGATTACCCCAGCGAAGATTCTCCATAATAGTTCCCGAGAAAAGGACGTTGTTTTGCAAAACCATAGCCACACTTTGGCGTAAAGCATCTATTTTATAGTCCTTTACGTTTTTGCCCCCTACAGATACTTCGCCCTTTGTTGCATCGTAAAGGCGTGGAATAAGTTGTACTAAAGAGGTTTTGGAAGAACCAGTTCCTCCTAAAATGCCTACCGTTTCCCCTGACTTGATTTGGAAACTTATATCCTTTAACACTTCTTTTCCCTTTATGTATTCGAAGTAAACATCGTTAAATGAAATACTGCCTGAGGGCACTTCTGTTTCTGTTGCATTTTCGTCTGAAATATCGGGGATTTCGTCAAAAACTTCAGTTATACGCTGAATGGAAGCACGGGAAATAACAATGTTTATAAAGAACATTGAAATCATCATAAGGGACATAAGGATTTGTGAAACGTAACTTATAAAACTTATTAACTGTCCTGTTTTCATCTGTCCCACAATTATCATATTGCCCCCAAACCAGAAAATGGCAATCATACAGCCGTACATAATAAACTGCATAATAGGCATATTCATAATTACTATTTTTACGGCATTTATTCCCGTCTTGGTCAATGTGTCGTTAGATTCTTTAAATTTATCCTTTTCAAAATCCTCACGAACAAAGGATTTTACCACACGGATACCGTGGATATTTTCCTGGACAGTGTTGTTCAGCTTATCCATGAGTTTGAAGCTGTAGTCGAAGATCTTGAAGACCTTGGGAACCAGCAGAATCAGGGCACCGGCCATGATGGGAATGGCGATCAGATAGATGCCGGTAAGCCTGGGGCTGATCCGCAGGGCGGAAATCAGTGCCAGCGTCAGCATCATGGGACAGCGGATGGCCATGCGGATCATCATCTGGAAGGTCATCTGCAGATTTGCTACGTCAGAGGTCAGACGGGTGACAATGGAAGCAGGGGAGAACTTGTCGATGTTGCTGAAGCTGAACTGCTGGACGTTGTAGAACATGTCGTGGCGCAGATTCTTGGCAAAACCGGTACCGGCCTTGGAGG
>CALDNB010000062.1 GCA_937914775.1 uncultured Clostridia bacterium | reverse complement strand
AATAGGCAAAAGACCTACTGCAGTTAAAACTGAAAATCTTCCGCCCACATCGTCAGGCACAACAAAAGTTTCGTAACCCTCATCGTCGGACAGTTTTTTAAGTGCACCTCTTGATTTGTCTGTTGTAGCGTAAATTCTTTCTTTTGCACCCTCTTTTCCGTATTTCTTTTCAAGAATTTCACGGAAAACGCGGAATGCAATTGCAGGTTCTGTAGTTGTTCCTGATTTTGAAATTACGTTAACTGAAAAATCCTTGTCCGCCACATAATCAACAAGTTCCTTTAAATATGCAGAACTTATGCTGTTACCTGCAAAGAAAATCTTTGTTTTTGCAGTATAGTTTGCAAGGGGAGAAGACAAAAATTCTATAGCCGCTCTTGCACCTAAGTATGAGCCTCCGATACCTATTACAATCAGCACCTCTGACTGTTTGCGTATTTTTTCTGCACACGCTTTAATTCTTGCAAATTCCTCTTTGTCATAGTCTTTTGGAAGATTAACCCAGCCTAAAAAGTCGCTTCCTCTTCCTGATTTTTCATTTATCATTTTGTGGGCGTTTGATACTGCGCCCTTTAAACTTAACAGTTCTTCGTTCTTTAAGAAACCGGAAGCCATTTTGCAGTTAAATTTTAATGCCACTAAAATCATACTCCTTTCGTACTATATAGTTTATTACAAATCCGGGTAAAAATCAAATAATTTTTTAAATTAACTATTTATTTTTTAAAATAAATATGTTATTATATAATAAATAAGTATGTAAAGGAGAGTAACTATGTCAGAAAATATTAAAGTCGTCGCTAACAGAATCAAGGAATTAAGGGAAGTCGTCGGATACTCTCTTGACGAGTTTTCAAAAATGCTTAATATGACTTTAGAGGAATACTCTCAATACGAAACAGGCAACACAGACATTCCAATAAGTGTTCTTTATGAAATATCAACACAGTTAGGTGTGGAATTAACTACTATTTTAACAGGAAACGAGCCTCGTCTTAAAAGATTTTCATTTGTTAAAAACGGCGAGGGTATAGTTATAGAGCGAAGCAAACAATACGACTACACAAACATTGCTTACAAAATGTCAGGTAAGAAATCAGAGGTTTTGCTTGTTACAGTCCGCCCCGAGGGTGATGACCAGATTCACACAAACACTCACCCGGGTCAGGAACTTGACTACATTTTAGAGGGTGAAATGATACTTAAAGTTGCAGACACCGAAATAGTATGCAGTAAAGGTGACGCAATTTATTACGATTCAGCATATCCTCACGGAATGAAAGCAATCGGTGACAAACCGGCCAAAGTATTAACCGTTATTACAGCGTAACTGAAAGGAAGAAAACAAAAGAAATGAATTTAATAGACAGATTTTGCAAATCGGATTTTAATTCCTACGAGGATTTTTACAACAACTTCACCATAAACATTCCCGATAATTTCAACTTCGGTTTTGACGTTGTTGACGAAATCGCAAAAGAAAAACCCGATAAAACCGCCCTTGTATGGTGCGATGATACAGAAACAAACGACAGAACTTTCACCTTTAGTGATATTTCAAAATTATCCAACAAAGCGGCAAACTTTTTTACATCAATAGGTGTAAAAAAAGGCGACGCCGTTATGCTTATATTAAAACGCAACTACCAGTTTTGGTACATAATGACGGCACTTCATAAAATAGGTGCAATTGTTATTCCTGCCACATATCTTCTTACCAAGAAAGATATTGTTTACAGAGATAACGCTGCAAGTGTAAAAGTTATTGTTTCCACTAACGACGAAACAGTACTTAGCCACGTTGAAGCGTCAGTTGATGACTCGGAAACTTTGGAAAAACTAATAATCACAAACGGAAACAGAGAGGGCTGGATTTCCTTTGACGAGGAAATCGAAAAGTTTTCTGACGTGTTTCCAAGACCTACGGGAGAAAACGCCACAAAAAATGACGATATTATGCTTATGTATTTTACATCAGGCACAACAGGCAATCCAAAAATGGCGGCACACAACTTCCTTTATCCTTTAGGTCACATAATAACCGCCAAATTCTGGCACAACTTAAACGAAAACGACCTGCACATTTCTGTTGCAGACACAGGCTGGGCGAAAGCAACCTGGGGTAAATTTTACGGACAGTGGATATGCGAAGCGGCGCTTTTTGTTTACGATATGGAGAAATTTATTCCCATTAAACTTCTTGAAAAAATATCAAAGCACAAAGTTACATCATTTTGTGCTCCGCCCACAATATACCGCTTTATGATGCAGGAGGACATAACAAAATTTGATTTGTCAGCACTTAGAAGTTGCTGTCTTGCAGGGGAGCCCTTAAATCCCGATATTTACAACAAATTCAGAGAACTTACGGGAATAAGTATGAGAGAAGGTTTTGGACAGACCGAAACAGTTGTTGCTATTGCCACATTCCCCTGGATTACACCAAAGCCGGGCTCAATGGGTAAACCGTCACCTTTCTTAAATGTTGATATAATAAAAGACGACGGAACTTCATGTAACGCAGGTGAAGAGGGCGAAATCGTATTCCGCGCAGAGCCGGGTAAAATTCCGGGGCTGTTTACAGGTTACTATCGTGACAAAGAGAAAACGGACAGCGTGTGGTATGACGGAATTTACCACACAGGAGATATAGCGTGGATTGACGAAGACGGATACATTTTCTACGTTGGCAGAAGTGATGACGTTATTAAATCTTCAGGCTACAGAATTGGACCTTTTGAAATTGAAAGTGCGCTTTTAGAGCACCCGTCAGTTTTAGAAACTGCAATTACCGCAGTTCCCGACCCAATACGAGGACAAGTTGTTAAAGCAACAATCGTTCTTAAAAAAGGTTACAAACCGTCAGACCAACTTAAAAAAGATTTGCAAGACCACGTTAAAAGAATTACCGCACCGTACAAATACCCGAGAATTATCGAGTTTGTTAACGAGTTGCCAAAAACAACAAGCGGTAAAATAAGACGTGTTGCCATAAGAGAAAAAGATAATCAATAGGAGGTTTATAAAATGAGTGTATTAAAAAGAACTTTAGCAATTATTCTTTGCCTGACTGCTTTAATTTGCTTTACTGCACTGGCAGAGGACGAGCCGCTTCCCACACCCCAGAACACAGTAACATTAAGTCTTAATGATGCAGATGTTACAGTAGGTGACGAGGGCGTAGTGCTTACAGTTACAATTGACAACCTTGCGTCAACACTTGCATCTGTGGAAAATCTTGTAATAAGCATTGATTCAGACCTTGTAGAAGTTACAGACGCAGCAGGAGTTGCAGGAGACAACACAATAGATTACACAGTACCATATACTGTAGAAACTCCTACAACGGAAGCAGTAACAATAGATATTCCATTAACTGTTACAAGTGACGACCTTGCAGTTTCACCAAAAACAGTTAATATTTCGGTAGCATCGATAACTTTAAAAGACAACAGCGAACCTGCCCTTGACATCGTTCCCGAAATAGGTGAACCTGTTGCGCTTACATTACAAAACGAAGTAATTAACGCAAAACTTACATTTGACAGTGCAATCTCAAACACAACAGATATTACGGTTGCATATCAGTTGCAGGTTACAGAGCCAGACCCGATTCCTGACCCAATCCCTGCAACACTGACACTTAAAAACGAGGGCAAAACAATTAAGGTAACAACAGAAGCGCCCTTGGCAGAAGGTACCTACAAGGTTTTGGTTACTGCAAACGGTTATCTTGTTCCCTCTTTTGACGACGTAGTAATTGACAGCGAACACACAGAGCCTGTATTTTCCAAGAAACTTACACCCGGTGATTTAAACGGTGACACAGCAATTGACATTTACGACTTCCACGAAATATGTTCCGCCGTTGAAGCGCAGAGTGAAGATACGCTTTATGATTTAAACAAAGACGGTAACATTAACAAGCGCGATGTTAACTTAATGGTATCCGGCTGGACAGCCGTTTACGGACAATAATAGAAAGGGTGATATGATATGAAAAAATTAATAAGTATTCTTCTGGTCCTTGTGCTTTCTCTTTCTATGATTACTGTTACTTATGCAGATGATATGCCAATAGGTCTTATGGTAAGAACATTAAACGAAAAAATTGTTCCCGGAGAAACCTTCAGAGTTATTTTGTTTGCTAATTCTGACAGTTATCCGATTTATTCATACCAGTTCAAAATCAATTTCGACAAAACATATTTCAATCTTGAAAACGTTTATTCAAACGTAACTTCAAGTTATGAAGGACTTAAAGTTATAGATAATGACAATGGTACCGCAACATACTCCGCGTTTATAAACGGTACTGTGCTTACAGAAAACAACAACGACCACAACTACAAAATTGCTACACTTGAATTTGAAACATTAAGAGAAATTGACGAAGATAAAACAATTTCCTTTGACGCCGCAGAAACAGTATTCTTAAATCAGGCAGGTGTACCTATCGATACACAACTGAACAATCTGGAAATCGTAATTCCCGAAGCACCTACGAAAAAATCGCCTACAAAAGATTCCTTCGTAACAGGTGATTACGCAAAATTTGCTTCAGCAACAAAAGATGCAGATATTTACTACACAACAACAAGCGGTGAAGAGCCCACAACAAAACAAAACGGCTCAATCAAACTGACAAAAAATGTTACATTCTATGTTGTAGCAAGAAAGTACGGTATAGAAAGCCGTATGTCAACATTTAA
>CALDNB010000061.1 GCA_937914775.1 uncultured Clostridia bacterium | reverse complement strand
CATAAGAGCTGTCTGCAAATATACAGGAACAAAATTCAATTTTGTTACTACTGCCGTAAAACCGTTCATCTCCTGTGCGGTAATGGGAATCTGCACATTTGTCTGTTGGTATTTTGGAGCATAGTCCTCTAAATACGGTTTATATTTTGCTCTCATTCTGCCAAGTTCCGCATAAAGTTCTTCTCTTGTATCAATTTTCTTTTTTGTTTTGATTGGCTCAAAGTCTTTTTTAACAAGACGAACTGCTTTTTTCTTAATCTTTTGTGGTTTCTGTTCCTCCAGCAGGTGTTGGCGTCCGCCTATACCCCCTGCTGCGATGTCAGCAAAAAAATCAGCCATTTTTTATCAATCCCTTTCGTTTATTCAATGATGGTGCCGTCTTTATGAAATACAGGAAGTTTTGCAAGGAATGTCAAATCGCTGCGTTTTGCAGCATCGCCTTCTGCTAAAACTGCCATTCTGCCTACAATATTTCCCCCTGCTGTGTTTACAAGTTTTTCTATTGCCGCTAAAGATTCTCCTGTGCTTATTACGTCATCAACTATTAAAACACGTTTACCACGCATTGCATCTGCTTCGGTTTTTCCGATGCACAGTTTTTGAGTATGCTGTGTGGTTATGGAATCTACCTCTGTGGTAATCATATCCTGCATATAAACTTTAGGACCTTTTCTTGCAATTATGTAGTAATTATGCCCTGCCTGACTTGCCATTTCATAGGCAAGAGGAATACTTTTCGCCTCGGCAGTAATTATAACATCATACTCGGGTGCTCTTTTTAAAAGTTCCGCCGCACAATGCTTTGTTACCTCCACGTCACCGAAAATTATAAATGCCGCAATGTAAAGGTCGTCATTTACACGGCAAAGAGGCAAGTCTCTCTTTAAACCTGCAATATCTATTGTATAAAAATCACTCATTTTATTACGCTCCTTTCCAAATAACATTTTACAACACAAATTCCCATTTTTCAAGTGTTTTATAAAACTATTTCAACTTGATTTTTTGCCGTAACTCTGCCTTTTGTAACTGTGCAGTCAAGGGCAAAAACTTTAACACCTTGTAAAACGGCTTTTCTTAAGGCGTCCCCGAACTGTTTGTGGGTAAAGTCGTTTGGTTTAAAACACTTTACATTTTCCATCTGTATAATAAACACAACTGCTGTTTCATAACCCTCTTTTGTTGCCTTTATCAGTTCTTCTATATGCTTTACGCCTCGCTCTGTGGGTGCATCGGGAAACATTGCAACTCCGTCTTGCTCTAAAGTTACACCCTTTACTTCTACAAAGAATTTTTTGCCATTATGTTCGCCGTAAAAGTCAAAGCGTGAATTTCCGTATTTGTACTCGGGCTTTAAATAATCTACTTTTGGAAAAAGCCATTCTCCGAAAATTTTATTGGGTGCCTGACTGTCCATATTAATAAGTCTTTCGTTTTTATATACAGAAACAAGGTCGTATTTTGTTTTTCTGTCAACGTTGTCGGTACGGGCAAGATACACCTTTGCACCGGGAATAAGCAACTCTTTGCACCGCCCCGTGTTTTTTACGTGTACGGTTTCTTCTTTGCCGTTTATCAGTACTCTGGCAATAAAACGGTTGGGACGGGATAAAAATACACCCTCCACAATATTATTGTATTCCAAAACAACCCCTCCCGTAAAAAATATTTTAAAAAAACTATTGCATTATAAGTAAAATTTGGGTATAATTATAATATCATTTTATGGAGGTAATTGCAAATGTTTTCTGATTTGGTAGTATATGCTGCAGAAGCAGGTACAGAAGTATCACCAACAGCGGCATTAATTGCTAATTTCTTACCTTTCATTGTTCTTATTTTATTTTTCTGGCTTATTATTATAAGACCACAGAAGAAAAGAGACAAACAGGTAAGAGAAATGCTTGCGGCGCTGAAGGTTGGAGATGACGTAACAACAATCGGCGGTATCGTTGGTAAAGTAGCAAAAATCAAAGACGACCAGGTTACAATTGAAACAGGCGCAGACAAAACAAAATTAGTGTTTGAACGCCGTGCGATTGCAACGGTTGCACCTAAAAAAATCGAGGAATAAATTTCAAAGCCACCGAATATAGTTTACCACAACATATTCGGAGGGTTTGGTTATGAATTTAAATACTGCAGTTAAAGAAAGAACGGGTAATTTCCCAGGTTTTCTGTCAGTTTTAAAAAATGTGGCGGTTACTTACGGCATTATGCTTGTTGCACTTTTGCTGTTTTCTGTAATTGTTGCATATACTGACTTCCCTGAAGGGTATATTTCTCCAATAGTGCTTGTGCTTACGGTAGTAAGCGTAATGCTGTCAGGAGTGCTTACTGCTTTGGGAAACAGAACTATGGGGTGGCTTTGCGGTGCAGTATCGGGACTTTTTTATATGGTTACCCTGTACTGTTTAAGCACACTGTTTTTTGATTACCCGGGATTTGGCGCCAATGTTATTGCAATGTTTGCTTTAGGTATATTTGCAGGAACACTGGGCGGTATTGTTGGTATTAATATGAAGGGGGTAAAACGCAAATGAAAAACATTAAAACATTATGTGGCGCAACATTAAAACAAAGTGCAGCAAAAGGCGGTTGCGGTGAGTGTCAGACATCTTGCCAGTCTGCTTGTAAAACTTCTTGCACAGTTGCAAATCAAAAATGCGAAAATAAAAAAAGATAATTCGGTGGGCGACGGTGTCGCCCATTCTTTTTGAAAGGGAATATTAAAATGGTACATAAGTTCAGTATAGACGGCGTAAACATTGTTGTTGACGTAAACAGCGGTGCGGTACACGTAGTGTCCCCTCTTGTTTATGCACTTATCGAAAGCACAGACAACGATATTGAAGCCATAAAAAAATATACAAATGAAGAAATAGAAGAAGCGAAAGCAGAAATAGACGAACTTGTGAAAAACGGAATGTTGTTCAGTGAAGACACCTATTCACAGGTAGCAGAAAAAATCAAAAGACGCCCTGTTGTAAAGGCACTCTGTCTGCATATTGCTCACGACTGCAATTTAAGATGTAAATACTGTTTTGCAGGTACGGGCAGTTTCTGCGGTGAACGCTCAATGATGCCTGTGGAAGTGGGTAAAAAAGCAATAGATTTTGTAATTGAAAAATCGGGCGACAGAAAAAATATTGAAGTTGACTTTTTCGGCGGGGAGCCTTTAATGAACTTTGACGTGGTAAAGGAACTTACTGCCTACGCCAACGAGCAAGGTGAAAAACACGGAAAAGTTTTCCGACTTACCATTACTACCAACGGCGTTCTTTTAGATGACGAAAAATTGGAATTTATAAACGAAAATATGTCAAACCTTGTATTAAGTGTTGACGGCAGAAAAGAAGTTCACGACTTTATGCGTCCCGCTGTAAACGGTAAAGGCAGTTACGACGTTATTATGCCTAAAATCACAAAAGCGGCTGAAAGCAGAAATCAGGACAACTACTATGTAAGGGGAACATTCACGCGTCACAACCTTGATTTTTCAAATGACGTTTTAGACCTTGCAAACCTTGGGTTTAAGCAGATTTCCGTTGAGCCTGTTGTGGGCGGAAAAGAAACTGACTATGCCTTAAGGGAAGAGGACCTGCCTGTTATTTTCGACCAGTACGAAAAACTTGCAATAGAATATGCAAAAAGAGGAAAGACAGATGACTGGTTTAATTTCTTCCACTTTATGATTGATCTGGATCAGGGTCCCTGCGTAATAAAAAGAATGTCAGGCTGCGGTGCAGGTTGTGAGTATGTGGCTGTAACTCCCGAGGGAGATATTTACCCCTGCCATCAGTTTGTAGGCAATAAAGATTTTTGTATTGGCAACGTAATGGACGGCACTTATGACACTGAAAAAACCACAGCATTTGCAAATACCAACGTTTACACAAAGGAAAAATGTAAAAACTGCTGGGCAAAATTCTATTGCAGCGGCGGTTGTCACGCAAACGCATTCCAGTTCGGGGGAGATATTAACAATCCTTATGAAATCGGTTGCGAACTGGAAAGAAAGCGTGTAGAATGTGCACTTTATATTAAGGCAAAAGAGTTAGAATAAAAAAGATGCCAAACGGCATCTTTTTTTATTGTTCTAATCTTGATTTAATAGTTCCTATGTATTCTGATGGTGATATTTTTTCCTGTTTCTTAAACAACCTTGAGAAATAGTGGACAGAGGAAAAGCCCAGTACCTGAGAGATTTCTGTAAGGTTGTAGTCTTTTTCCCTCATCAGTTTTTTTGCCTCTTTTATTTTAAGTCTGTTAATGTAACCTACCACCGTGTCTCCGTAGGCTTTTTTAAAACTGCTGCAAAGAGTGGTTTTGTTTGTGCCGAACAAAAAGCACAGTTCATTTAATGTGATTTTTTCTTTGTAATTCTTATTTATGTAACTGTATATTTCGTGAGTTTTTGTGTCTGCTATTTCCTGCCCGCCTGCCTTCAGTGCAGTTTCTTTACCTCTTATCAGTTCTATAAACAGTATTTCCATTTTAAGTTTTATCATCTGGTCAGCACCGAAAGGATAGTCCTTTCTTTTTTTCATATCCTTAAGGTTTGGAATGTCGTAGGGTGCTTTAAAAACAGTTCTGCCCTCTTTGATGATTTCAGTCAGTATCTTTTGCTGTTCGGGGTCTAAAGTTACAGGCTCGTTTGCAAAACCGTCAAGTTCAGGGGCTTTGCACTCAAAACCGATTATAATAACGTTAGGAGCGTTACCCTCGGTGCAGGTTAATGAGTGGGTTTCTCCTGAGCGGTGGATAATTAACTGGTTTGTAATAAGTTTGCCGCAAAAATTGTCTGACTGCACAATGATTTCACCGTTATCGACATAAACCATTTCCCGAAAGGCGTGGTTGTCCTTGAAAGTCTGGTACTGCTTTGTGAATTCAAAATAATGAATGTTTGCAATTCTTGTAACCTCTATTTTCTTTTCAAAACGCTTTAATTTAAACTCCATAACTATCACCGCATATATTTTATCATATATTTTTCTTTTGGTCAATGTTAAAAATATTTAATATTGTGCAAAAAATATTTAATATAGACTAAATACAAAAAAACTCATAATGATATAATAGAATTACAAAAATACATTTATAAAGGAGAATTGTGTTATGTCTAGAATTTGTATTCCGGATTACGAGTATAAGGAGAGAGTAGCGAGAGCAGCAGAACTTGTTCGCAAAAAAGGACTTGACGTTATGGTAGTTTCAAGTACTGAATCAGACTATGCAAACGCTCGTTACTTCAGTGGCTTCTGGCCGTTATTTGAAAGAGCAGGTGTTGCTATTTCCGCTACAGGTGAAGCAGCACTTATGGTAGGTCCTGAATGTATTATCTTTGCACAGGACGTTGCTAAAATCGACAAAATTTTCTGCTTAAGAGAATTCAGAGAATCAGCAGACCCTGCTTATCCCGAACTTCATGCTGATACATTCCGCGATGTATTCAAGGCAATCGGCGTAACAGGCGACAATATCAAGATTGGTCTTGGCAGCTACGTTGAATGTACTCTTCCCATTATGGAAGGTCTTAAAGAAAACTATCCTAAGGCTGAAATTTCAATGTGTAACGATATCATGGTTACTCTTCGTAAGATTAAGAGTATCAACGAGCTTGCTTGTATCCAGGAAGGTTTCAGAATTGTTGTCATCGCTACAGATGAAGTTATCCGTAACCTTA
>CALDNB010000060.1 GCA_937914775.1 uncultured Clostridia bacterium | reverse complement strand
GCTTACTGCTTTTGGAGATGCCGAAAACATATTTTGTGTAACGATTACCCGAAATCTTTCGGGTAGCTATAATTCGGCAAGAATTGCGGCCGAAGAATATATAAGCGAGCACGAGAACCGCAAAGTTTTTGTTGTTGACACTCTGTCGGTTGGGCCTGAGAGTGCCCTTATTATTGATAAAATTTCATTGCTTATTGAAAATGGGCTTGATTTTGAAGAAATAGTAACGTATATTAATTTGTCATATTCTTTTGAATACTTTATAAACGCATCTTTCATCATTTCAACAGGTACCATTGAAGTAGTGGGTATCTGTTCATATTCTGTTATTTTCTCAAGATACTCTCTGCCGTCAAGATTTACTCCGTCGTAAAATACTTCACCGTTTATAATTATACATATTGGCAATACAGTAATGTCGTATTTTTCTACTAATTCTTTTGGAATGTCAGCACCGCTGTCAACCAATATTTTAATACGTTCCATGTAATTGACCCTCCTGCAACAAGTGATTAAAATTGTGCTGTCTTAAAACCTCGTATGCCGCAATGGCAACTGCATTTGACAAATTAAGACTCCGTGCATCAGAAATCATTGGTATTCTTACGCAATCGTCATAATTTTCTTTTAAAAGTTTCTCGGGTAGCCCTTTAGTTTCTTTACCAAACAATAAATAAGCATCTTCGGGGTAATTTACCTCTGTATGATTCCTCGGCGCTTTTGTTGTGTAATAAAACATAGGACAGCCTTTTTTCTTTTGTAAAAACTCCTCAAGATTGTCGTAGTAGTGTATGTCAAGCAAGTGCCAGTAATCAAGCCCTGCCCGTTTTAATTTTTTGTCGTCTATCTGAAACCCCATAGGTCCTACAAGATGCAAAGACGCACCCGTTGCGGCGCAGGTCCTTGCAATATTACCTGTATTCTGGGGAATTTCAGGCTCAACCAATACTATATTCATTACAATTCTCCTTATTGAAGCCAGTATTTTCTGTCCAGACTTCTGTAACCTATTGCCTCTGCAATGTGGTTAAAATCAATCTTTTCTCTGCCCTCTAAATCTGCAATAGTACGGGCAACTTTAAGTATTCTGTCATGTGCTCTTGCAGACAGACCGAGACTTTCAAAAGCGGTCTTTAATATTTCTTTGGCATCGTCAGTGATTACACAATATTTTCTAATCATAGAAGGCGTCATTTGGGAATTACTGAAAATACGTTCGTCTTTAAATCTGACTGATTGTATTTCACGGGCTTTTTGTACCCGCGCTCTTATATCCGCACTTGACTCTGCTTTTTCGTCATCTTGCAACATATCGTATTGAACCGCAGGAACGTCTATGTGAATATCAATTCTGTCTAAAAGCGGTCCGCTTATTTTTCCTACATATTTTGAAATATCGTTGGGACTACAGGTGCATCTGTGTTTTGCATCGCCGAAATAACCGCACTTGCACGGATTCATTGATGCCACAAACAAAACATTGGCGGGGAATGTGTAACTTGCATTGACACGGGCAATTGTAATCTTCCCGTCCTCTAAGGGCTGCCTCATTACTTCAAGACTCTGCCTTGTAAATTCAGGCAACTCGTCTAAAAACAAAACTCCGTTATGTGCTAAGGAAATTTCGCCAGGCTTTGGAATTGTACCGCCACCCGAAACCGCACGGGAAGATACCGTGTGATGCGGACTTCTGAATGGGCGTTTTAAAATTATTGGGGTTTTACTGTCCAATTCCCCTGCAACCGAATAGATTTTTGTTGTATCGATAGATTCACTGAAGGTCATTTCGGGGAGTATGGTTGGCAGCCGTTTGGCAAGCATACTTTTTCCTGCGCCTGGGCTGCCGATGAGGAGCACGTTATGTCCGCCCGCCGCGGCTATTTCAAGGGCTTTTTTGGCAACTTTTTGGCCCTTTACTTCGGAAAAATCCAAAACATGTCCGCTGTTTGGTACTGTGCTTAAATCGTATGGCTTGCAAGGCGTAATGCTTTCTTTTCCAACAATATGTAAAATAGCTTCATCAATAGTGTTAACGCCCAAAATGTTTATTCCGTTTACAACAGAGCCTTCCATTTCGTTATGCTTTGGAACAAAGAAATTTTTAATGCCCTGCTCTTTTGCACCTATAGCCATGGAAAGGATGCCGTTTACTCCCCTTACAGTTCCATCGAGGGACACTTCGCCTATAAAGATACATTCATTAAGTTCTATTTGGGGTTTGATTTGTTTATCGGCAATAAGCAGCGCAAGCAAAACGGGTAAATCGTAGGCCGAGCCTTCTTTTTTAACATCGGCAGGGGCGAGGTTTACGGTAATATGGCCCGTTGGATATTTATATCCACAGTTTTTTATTGCGGCACGAACTCTATCGCGCGATTCTCTTACAGCGGAATCGGGTAGGCCGACAATATCGAAGGCAGGTTGACCTTTGGCAACATCGGCTTCGGCTTCTATCATATATGAATCAAGGCCGAAAAGGCCTATACTTTTAATTTTGGAAACCACATTTTCACCCCTAATAAGTATATATAGTTATGTTACCATTTTCCCGTTCATATTACAAGTGCGATTTTGCTTGAAAAATGCTAATAAAACCAATATAATATTATAAAAGTCTTTGATTTAGGATGTTTATGGAAAGATATAAGGAAATTGAAAGAAGCATTATAAAAAAATTCAGAAAAAGTGCTTGACAAAGCAGGGGTTTGTGTGTATAATAAACCACGTCGCTGAGGTGCGAAGCACTGATGAAGCGCGTATGGGAGCATAGCTCAGCTGGGAGAGCATCTGCCTTACAAGCAGGAGGTCACA
>CALDNB010000059.1 GCA_937914775.1 uncultured Clostridia bacterium | reverse complement strand
TTTTTTAACAATATGTGCAACTAATCTTAAATTATGTTCAATCAATTTAGCACGAGCATCTTTATCACCATCCTTCATTCTTTTAATATATAATTCTTCCTCTTCACTAGATAACGGTTCTGGAAACACCTCATTAGAGTAAGAACCAAAGAAAAAAGAATTATTTATAATCATATTTAACAACTCTAAAAACATAAAACACCTCTATTAAAATATACAAAAATTATAACTTTTTTAGAACATTTGACATCTATTTTTTAATGTGATATTATGAATTTACATTGGTTTTTTAAGTCTAAAAAGAGGTGAATTAAGATGAATTTTGAAACAGTTATCGGTTTGGAAGTTCACGCAGAACTTAAAACCAAAACTAAAATATATTGCGGTTGTCCAAATGAATTCGGCGGAGAAACAAACACCCACTGCTGCCCTATCTGTACAGGTATGCCCGGTGTTCTTCCCGTTCTTAACAAAACTGTTGTTGACTATGCAATAAAGGCAGGTCTTGCAACAAACTGCGAAATCACTAAAGTTGGTAAGCAGGACAGAAAGAACTACTTCTATCCCGACTTGCCTAAAGCATACCAGACATCACAGTACGATATGCCTATCTGCAAAAACGGATACATTGAAATTGATGTTGACGGCGTAAAGAAAAAAATTGGTATCACAAGAATTCATATTGAAGAAGATGCAGGAAAATTACTTCACGAAGCATCAGACGGAATTACCCTTGTTGACTATAACAGATGCGGTGTTCCATTAATAGAAATCGTATCAGAGCCTGATATGAGAAGTGCAGACGATGCCAAAGCATTTTTAGAAGCACTAAAAGCCATTCTGGAATATACTGAAGTTTCTGACTGTAAAATGCAGGAGGGCTCTTTAAGATGCGACGTTAACGTTTCTGTAAGACCTGTAGGTCAAAAAGAATTCGGTACAAGAACTGAAATGAAAAACGTAAACTCATTCAGAGCCGCATACAGAGCAATCCAGTACGAAGTAAAAAGACAGATTACTGAGATTTCTGCAGGAAATGAAATTGTTCAGGAAACAAGACGCTGGGACGATGAAAAAGGTATTACTACTTCAATGAGAAGTAAAGAGGAAGCACACGATTACAGATACTTCCCCGAGCCTGACCTTGTATCAATCGTAATCGACGAAGACTGGGTTAACAAAATCAAAGCAGAAATGCCTGAACTTCCTGCTTCAAGAGTTGCAAGATATATTAAAGAATATAACTTGTCAGAATACGATGCAGAGCAGATTACATTAAGTAAACCATTGTCCGACTACTTCCAGAAATGTGTTGACGTTGGTGCAACACCAAAGGCAGTAAGCAACTGGATTTTAAGCGACATTTCAAAAATGCTTAACGAAAAGAACTTAACACCTGACCAGATACCATTTAAAGCGGAAAATCTTGCGAAATTAATCGCTTTGATTGAAAAAGGCACAATCAGTAACACCGCAGGTAAAAAGGTCATAGAAGCGTTATTTGAGCAGGATCAGGACCCTGAAGAAATAGTTAAAAAATTAGGACTTGTTCAGATTAGTGACGAAGGAGAACTTGCAAAAATAGTTGCAGAAATTATTGATGCAAATCCGCAGTCTGTTGCAGACTACAAAGCAGGTAAAGACAAAGCGGTAGGCTTTATTGTAGGTCAGACAATGAGAGCAACAAAAGGCAAAGGAAATCCCCAGATTATTAACAAATTAATTCTTGAAGAATTAGCAAAAAGATAATAAAAGAGGAGTTACAATGTAACTCCTCTTTTTATATTATTCAGTTAACATAATATATGATTTTATATGAATATACACGAGTTATCAACAATTCCAACGTGCATTTTATGGGTTATCAACAGATTTATTAACTTTATCAACAGGTAAAATATACATTATTTGATAAAATTTATGTAAACTAATGAATAAAAAGTTTACTTCATTCTGTTAAGTCGAAGAGCGTTTGTAACTACGCAAACTGACGAAAGACTCATTGCCCCTGCGGCAATCATAGGGCTTAAAAGCGGACCTCCGAAAAGGTACAAAATACCTGCCGCAACGGGAATTCCAAGGCAGTTATAACAAAATGCCCAGAACAGATTTTGTTTAATATTAACCATAACTTTGCGGCTGATTTTTATTGCCTCTGCCACATCGCTGATACTGTTTTTAACAAGTACAACGTCTGCACTTTCAATTGCAACGTCCGTTCCGCTTCCTATGGCAATTCCCACATTCGCCTGTGTAAGCGCGGGAGCGTCGTTAATTCCGTCACCTACCATAATAACTGTCTGCCCCATATCCATATACTTTTTAACATACTTTGCTTTATCCTGAGGCAAAACACCTGCATAGACTGAGTCGATTTTTAATTTATCAGCAACTGCAGATGCAGTTACCATATTGTCACCTGTAATCATTACGGTTTTAAGTCCCATATTTTTTAACTTTGCAATTACTTCAATGCTGTCCTCTTTAATATCATCTGCAATCGCAAAAATACCTTTTAATTCTTCATTTACTGAAACATACACTAATGTTTTTCCTTGTTTTGCCAAATCATTGTTTTCGGTTGCATTTGTAAATGTGCTGTTTCCTATTGTTACTTTGTCACCATTTACAACACCGGAAATACCAAGACCTGACGAAACTGTAACATCTGTTGCATCTTCATACTTTATGTTTTTTTCATCAGCAAATTTTACAATGGCTTTAGCAAGAGGATGAGTTGAAAACTTTTCGACAGAAGCAGTAAGTTTAATTAACTCCTCTTCTTCTATGTCTTTAGAAATCACATCAGTAACAACTGGCTCACCTTTTGTTAATGTGCCTGTTTTATCAAGTACAATGGTAGTTGCCTTGTTTGCCGTTTCAAGGCTTTCTGCATTTTTAAACAAAATTCCCATTTTAGCAGCTCTGCCTGTGCCCACCATAATTGCAGTAGGTGTTGCAAGTCCTAATGCACAGGGACAGGCAATTACAAGTACAGATATAAATATTTTAAAAGAAAAATATAAATCTCCTGTGCTTAAAAGCCATACACAAAATGATATTAAAGCAATAGCAATAACTGTGGGCACAAATACAAGGGAAACTTTGTCCGCAAGTCGTGCAATAGGTGCTTTAGACCCCTGCGCATCTTCAACAAGTTTTATAATCTGGGAAAGTACAGTATCTTTTCCCACTTTTGTTGCTTTCATTTTAAGGTATCCGTTTACAACAATAGTTCCGCCTGTGACATTATCGCCCGACATTTTTTCAATGGGCATACTTTCCCCTGTAAGCATACTTTCGTCAACAGATGGCTCTCCCTCCACTATTTCACCGTCAACAGGGATACTGTCTCCCGTTTTAACAAGGAGAATATCCCCTGGCTTAATTAGTGAAACATCAACTTCTTTTACTTCGTCGCCTATACAAAGCACAGCGGTTTTAGGAGCAAGTTTCATAAGGGATTTTATCGCCTCACCCGTTTTACCTTTGGCACGTTCTTCAAGCATATTACCTAAAAGCACCAAAGTTATAATAACGGCACTGCTTTCAAAATAAAAATGATGAGCGCCAAGTACCAGTTCAATTACGCTGTATATAAATGCAACAGAAGTACTGACGGCAATTAAAGTATCCATATTAGGACGGAAATTTATAAGATTTCTAAAACCGTTTTTATAAAAATCAAAGCCGGTTATAATAACAGGAATACACAGTAACAACTGAATAAGACCGTAAATAGTATGGTTTTCCGACACAAGGCCGCTGCCAGGTCCAAGCATTGGAAGCATAGAAAACACAAGCAGCGGGAAAGAAAATAATGCCGAAAAGATAAACTTCTTTTTTAACGTGTTAAATCTGTTTTTTTTTACGTCCTGTTCTTCTTTTTCAACAAAGAAACCAAGACTGTTTACGATTTTTTCAACGTCGTTTAAACTTACGGCATTTTCGTCGTAAGTAAATGTTGCCTTACCGGTAGCAATAGATACTACTGCATCAGTTATACCTTCTGTACCATTTAGTTTCATTTCCAGAAGAGCGCTGCATGATGCACAATGCATACCACCGATTTTTAATGTTTCCTTTTTCATACTTCCACCTCCTTATTTGTCTGCCAACATTTCTAAAATTTTTGTACTTCTCTCTATAAATTTAGCCAACTGGTCAACCTCTAAAGGTGCATGGCAAATTCTTGCAATATCGTAAATCTGTTTGCAGATATCCTTTTTAATTTCCTCGTCTTTTATTGTTTTAACCTTTTCCGTTAACGGACTGTCAGTATTAACAATTAAAGTATAAGTTTTCGGTGCAGTATATCCTCCGCCGAACATTCTTGTAATATCCGCCATACGTCTTGTCTGTTCGTCTTCGGACAAAATCGCAGGAACGTTGGTTTTTAATGATGCAGTAGTAACTTTAAGGGTTTCATCACCTAAAATATCTGAGAACAGTTTTGAAATTTCTTCGTCACCCTCATTATTTTCGGGAGTGGAGTCAATTCTTGTAAACTTGTACCCCTCTTTCATTTCAAGAAAACTTATGAAATGAGTGTCTATAATGTGGGGCAGAATAATGGCATTTTTGTCTGCCTCTTTTAAAATCTTAATGTACTGCACCTGCATTTTCGGGTCAGACACATAGGTAATTTCTTTGTTGTTTTCCTCTGCATATTTTGTGATTTCAACAAAATTACCGTCTAAATCTTTTGCCTGAAGACATGGCTTTAATTTGTCATAAAACTTTTCGTCACGCAAACATCCGTACTCGATAAACGGTGCTATATCGTCGTAATAAGTGTCATACTGTTCCTTTTCTGTGTTGTGAAGTGACACAAGTTTGTCCGCAACTTTCTTGGTAATGTGGACTGAAATTTTATTTACCTGTCCGTCATTTTGCAAGAAACTTCTTGAAACGTTAAGAGGTAAATCGGGGCAGTCAATAACGCCTTTTAAAAGCATTAAGTATTCGGGGATTACCTCTTTTATGTTATCTGCAACAAACACCTGGTTGTTGAATAGTTTTATCTGTCCTTCCGCCGATTCAAACTCGTGTGTAAGTTTCGGAAAATATAAAATCCCCTTTAATGAAAACGGGTATTCTACGTTTAAATGTATCCAGAACAAGGGGTCGTTAATATCAGAAAAAATTCTGTGATATAACTCTTTATACTGTTCTTCACTGCAATCAGCAGGGTTTCTTGTCCAAAGAGGGCAAGTGTCATTTACAGGGTTTTCTTCATGGTCCTGATAAATGGGGTAAGGTAAGAAACCGCAGTATTTTAAAAGAATGCTTTTTAACTTAAACGGCTCTAAAAATTCAGTTTCGTTTTCCGCAATATGTAGGGTGATAGTTGTACCTCTCTCTGTTCTTTCACCGTCACCCATTTCGTATTCCGTACCGCCGTCGCAAACCCATTTTACTGCATTACCACCCTTATATGAAAGTGTATCAATTTCAACGACATCTGCAACCATAAATGCAGAGTAAAAGCCAAGGCCAAAATGACCTATAATCTGGCTTTCCTCCTGATTGCTTTTGTATTTTTCAAGAAATTCTTCCGCACCTGAAAAGGCAACCTGAGTAATATACTTTTCTACCTCTTCCGCAGTCATTCCTATTCCGTTGTCGGAAATAGTAACAGTTTTTGCTTCCTTGTCGCAAACAACTGACAGTTTCGGCTGGTCGTTCATTTCCGCCTCACCTAAAGATGACAGTTTTTTCATTTTAGTAATGGCGTCGCAACCATTTACCACAAGTTCTCTTAAAAATATATCCTTATCTGAATAAAGCCACTTTTTAATTACAGGAAAAATATTTTGTGTGTGGACCTTAATATTTCCTTTTTTCATTTGTATCAGTTCCTTTCGCAGTTGTAAAATGCCTTGTATGCTTTGTATGTCATGTAAACATCAAGTTTTGAAGTAATTTCAAAGGGTGAATGCATTGATAATACGGGCACACCGCAGTCAATAGTTTCAACGTTTAAGTTAGCAACATACTGTGCTACAGTTCCGCCGCCGCCCGCATCAACTTTACCCAGTTCACCGATTTGCCAGTTAACATCATTTTTATTAAACAAGTTTCTTACAAAGCCCACAAGTTCGGCACTTGCATCGTTTGAGCCGCCTTTACCTCTTGAGCCGGTATATTTTGTAATCAACACGCCGTAATTTAAAAGTGGTGAGTTGTTGATTTCATAAACCTCTTTGTAATTAGGATCAACAGCAGCACCTACGTCTGCAGACAAGCATATTGAATTTGCAAGGGCTTTTCTTATTAATAAATCATTGTAGTCGCAAGTCATACTAATCATAACTGCAAGAGTGTCCTGGAAGAATGCAGAACGCATACCTGTATTACCCATACTGCCTATTTCTTCTTTATCTACCAATAGACATACTGCAGTTTTCTGCGGCTTTTCTGTTTCCATAATACCTTTTAATGCGGTGTATGAACAAACTCTGTCGTCCTGTGCATAAGCACCGATTAAACTTCTGTCAAAGCCAACGTCACGGGCTTTGCCTGCAGGAACTACTTCTATTTCACCGCTTATAAAGTCTTCTTCAACAATGCCGTATTTATCATAGATAATGTCCATAACAGCATTTTTTACTTTGTCCTTTTCCTTATCACCACAGATACTTCCGATTAGTACGTTTAAGTTTTCACCGTCTATTAGTTCTCTTCCTGTTTTCTTCATCTGATTGTCTGCAAGATGGGGAAGCAAATCTGTTACGCAAAATACAGGGTCATTTTCATCCGCACCTATTAAAACAGTAATTTTTTCGCCTTTGCCGTTAATCAAAACTCCGTGAATTTCAAGAGGCACCGCTGTCCACTGATACTTTTTAATTCCGCCGTAATAGTGTGTTTTAAAAAGTGCAAGTTCTGTATCTTCGTACAAAGGATTTTGTTTTAAGTCAAGGCGTGGTGCGTCCATATGAGCCGCAACAAGGTTAATTCCCTTTGAAATCGGCTCTGTTCCTATAACTGCAAGCATTACGCCTTTGCCCTTGTTTTCAACATACACTTTGTCACCGGCAGTTAATGTTTCAAACTCGCCTAAACTTTTAAAACCATTTTCTCTGGCAATTTTTATTGTGTTCTCGCAACAAAGTCTTTCTGTTTTGCCGTTATTAAGGTAGTCTTTGTAACCCTCGCAAAAGTCCATTATCTCTTTTTTTGTTTCGGCTTTTATGTTCTCCCAGCCGTTTTTTCTCACATACATTTTATCCATTTGTCTTACCTCCGTATATTAAATTATACATTTTATAATTGAATTTTATTTTATTTATGTACGCCGTAGTTTCGCCAAAAGGTGTTCTGTCAATAGTTTTTCCGTCTTTGGAATACCTTGCATCTTTAAGCCATTTATCCACATTTCCCATTCCCCCGTTGTAGGCGGCAGCCCCGCAGGAAATATCACCGTCATATCTGTTTAACAGATAACCAAGATAAAATGTGCCTATTCTTATATTGGTATCAGCATCAAACAACATATCGGTATCAAAGTCTGAAATTCCGATTTTCTCTGCACACCACTTTGCTGTGTCGTCAGTTATCTGCATAAGTCCTTTTGCAGATTTTTTAGACACCGCATCAACTTTAAAACCGCTTTCTGTTTTTATTATCGACATAACAAGCAAGGGGTCTGTCTGTTGCTCTTTGGCGTATTTTAAAACTGTGTCATAATGGTTCATTGGAAACAATAAGTCTAAATTATTGTAACCTATAACAACAAGTATTATAACAACGATTAACACGAAGTTTCGTATCTTCATAATGATTCCAAGCACTCCCTTGCCTTGTTTGTAAATTGTTCCTCGGTGCCGTTATTTTCTATTACAATATCAGCCAGGTTTTTATATTCTTCGTTTGACAGTTGTGAGTTGATTCTGTCAAGGGTAGTTTTTTCGTCTAAATTATCACGTGCCATAATTCTTTTCAGCCGTACCTCTTTGTCTGCAACTACCGCCACAACCTTTGTGCATTTTTTAAAAGTGGGGGTCTGGTGCAAAACTGCGGCATCAATTATACATTTATCTGTAATTCTTTTTTCAATCTCGGCTTCAATATATTTGTGCATTATTTTATTTAGTGTTTTAAGTTTATCTGAGTCTGCAAAAACAATTTTTCCAACAGTTTTTCGGGA
>CALDNB010000058.1 GCA_937914775.1 uncultured Clostridia bacterium | reverse complement strand
GCCTTGCAAAGATGACAAGCCGAAATACACCGAAATTCTGCTATTTAAGGCGTGGTTCGGATGGCTCCTGTCACCCTAACATCATTTTACTACCGTAAGGTAGAATAAGTTGTCGAAACGTGAAAGGAAAAGGGGCAAAGATTATGACAAAAAACTCCATCTTTAGTATTGAAAAGGGGCGTATTTTGTGGTATAATGTAGAAGATAATGTATTTAGGGAGGAAAACAAATGTTTGATAACATAAAAAAGGCAGACTTGGAAGTGGCTAAAGCCATAGAATCAGAACTTTCAAGACAGAGAAGCAAAATTGAATTAATCGCATCAGAAAACTTTGTAAGCAAAGCAGTTATGGAGGCAATGGGCACACCACTTACAAACAAATATGCCGAAGGATATCCGGGCAAAAGATATTACGGCGGCTGCGAATGTGTTGACGTAGTTGAAAATCTTGCAAGAGAAAGGGCATGTAAAATTTTCGGTGCAGACCACGCAAACGTTCAGCCACATTCAGGGGCACAGGCAAACCTTGCAGTATTTTTTGCAGTACTAAACCCCGGTGATACTGTTCTTGGTATGAACCTTGCTCACGGCGGTCACTTAAGCCACGGCAGTCCTGTTAATATTTCAGGTAAATACTTTAACATCGTACCTTACGGCGTTGACGATGTAACTCACAGAATAGACTATGATAAACTTCGTGAACTTGCACTTACTCATAAACCAAAATTAATCGTTGCAGGTGCAAGTGCGTACTCAAGAATTATCGATTTCGAAAAATTCTCAGAAATTGCAAAAGAAGTGGGCGCATACTTAATGGTTGATATTGCTCACATTGCAGGTCTTGTAGCGGCAGGATTGCACCCCAATCCCGTACCTTATGCAGACTTTGTAACAACAACTACTCATAAAACCTTAAGAGGTCCAAGAGGCGGTATGATTCTTTGTAAAGAAGAACACGCAAAATTAATTGACAAATCAGTGTTCCCTGGTATTCAGGGCGGACCTTTAATGCACATTATTGCCGCAAAAGCAGTATGCTTTGGCGAAGCATTAACTGACGAGTTTAAAGAATACCAGAAAAACATAATTAAAAATGCTTCAGTTCTTTGCGAAGAACTGAAATCTCACGGTTTTTCAATCGTTTCAGACGGAACGGACAACCACCTTATGCTTGTTGACCTGCAGTCAAAAGGCATCACAGGTAAAGAGGCAGAACATCTTCTTGACGAAGTTGGTATCACATGTAATAAAAATGCAGTTCCAAATGACCCCCAAAGCCCGTTCGTTACAAGCGGTATCCGCCTTGGTACAGCCGCAGTAACAAGCAGAGGTATGGGTACAGACGATATGAAAGAAATTGCACAACTTATTAACTTAACTCTTACTGATTTTGATAAAAATGCAGATGAAGTCCGTGGAAGAGTAAAAGTATTGTGCGAAAAATATAAACTTTATGAATAAGCCCTTAGCCGATACAATAAGACCAAAAAATATAGACGAAGTCGTAGGACAAAGGCACCTTTTAGGCGAGGGAAAAATACTTCGTAACATAATAGAGAACGGTAAAATTTCAAATATGATCTTTTACGGTCCCTCAGGCACGGGAAAAACCACCGTAGCCAATATAATCGCAAGTAAAACGGACAAAAAGTTCTTTAAATTAAACGCTACCACTGCGTCTGTTTCGGATATCCGTGACGTTGTGGCGGAAATTGATAAACTGGGCTCGGAACAGGGTATTCTCCTTTACCTTGACGAAATTCAGAACTTCAATAAAAAGCAGCAGCAGTCACTTCTGGAATTTATTGAAAACGGAGATATTACCCTTATTTCAAGCACTACTGAAAACCCGTACTTTTACGTGTATAATGCGGTTTTAAGCAGAAGTACCGTGTTTGAGTTTAAACAGTTAAACTCACAGGATATAGAAATTGCAGTAAACCGTGGCATAGAATACTTAAAATCAACTATGCCAAACGAAATAGTTTTTGAAAAAGAAGCAGTTTCTCATATTGCGCAGATGTCAAACGGTGACGTAAGAAAAGCACTTAATGCCGTTGAAATGAGCCTTTATTCCGTTCTCCCCGATAAGGATAATAAAATTACCGTTACGGTGGAAACGGCAGAAATGGCAAGTCAGAAAAAAGCACTTACCTACGATAAATTAGGGGACAATCACTACGATATTTTATCCGCATTCCAAAAAAGCATAAGAGGAAGCGACGCAGATGCCGCCCTTCACTATCTTGCACGGCTTCTTAGTGCAGGAGATATGCTTTCTCCCATAAGACGCCTTATGGTAATTGCAAGTGAAGATATCGGTATGGCGTACCCAAACGCAGCGGTAATTGTAAAGTCCTGTGTTGACAGTGCTTTGCAACTGGGACTTCCCGAGGCAAGAATACCTTTGGCTCAGGCGGTAATAACTCTTGCAACTGCACCAAAATCAAACAGCGTTATTTGCGCTATAGATGACGCTATGGCAGATATAGAATCGGGTAACATCGGGGATATTCCCGACCACTTAAAAGACGGTCACTACGGAGGAGCAAATAAACTTGGACGGGCAATTGGCTATAAGTATCCTCACGATTTTGACAATAACTACGTATCACAGCAGTATCTTCCGGACAACATAAAGGATAGAAAATATTATCAGTTCGGCAATAATAAAAATGAACAAAATGCAAAACAGTACTGGGACAATATAAAAAAGGGGAATAAATAATGGAAGGTAAAAGAGTAGAAATCAGAGAAAATATTGCAGGTGGTAAAGGTTTTATTAAACTTGAACACCTTATGAGCGAAAAAATAGCAGACAACTGCAGAATGTTTGCTTCAGTTACAGTAAAGCCGGGGGACAGCATCGGCAACCACCCCCATAACGGCGAAACTGAAACATACTACATTATTGCAGGTGACGGAATTTATACCGATAACGGCAAAGAATACCCCGTAAAAGTAGGGGATACCGTACATTGTAAAGACGGCGACTCTCACGGAATAAGAAACGAGGGCACTGCCGATTTGGTGTTTATAGCACTGATTTTAATGACAAAATAAAAACAAAAGACCTCTCAATATCTTGAGAGGTCTTTTTAATGAATAATTGCGGTTGAAAACCGCACACGGTTTTCTTCATTAGTGCACAAAGTGCAATTCATGTATAACGGTTATCTCTTTTTTCCTTCTTCATAAACAATCTTTATGCCCTTATATTGTGTCTCGTTTTTAAATGGCTCGTCATCAAAAGTTATGATTAACAAAGTGTTGTTGTCTAACCACTTGTAAGTAAAATTGTTGTATGAACTGTATATATTTCCCGAATCTTTAGGTGTTTCTCCTGTTTTGTTTACAGAAAGACAAAAGCCGTTTTTTGGCCTTGTGCCTAAAGATGCAGTATATTTAACCGCACAGTATTCTCCACTTTCATTGTATTCTTTGGAAATGGCATTGTACCCGATATATTCTTTGCGGTCTTCTTTAAACTCTTTAAAAAACAGAGCCACACATACAACTGAAAATAAAATAGCAACAAGCAATATTACAGTAGATGTAATTATAATAGTTTTTTTCATAAACGACCTCTCCTTATTTAACGAAAAACTCGGGAACGTGTTTTATATCTATCTGCCCTGTAATCTTTTCAAACATCGGAGTATAATTTTCTTCAAATACCGCATAGGGATTTGTCCGTTCGCCCTTTAAATAAACTGTTTTTATTTCATCGCCGTTATTATTAAGGGTGGTTTCTTTGTCATAATATAACGGACCGCACCACTTGCCTTTTCCCTCATACAAATAACAATATTCTCCCTGTTCGTCAGAGTCAAAAAACAAATCGTATGAATCTATTCCCCAGCACATACTTTTAATGTCTTTTTCCCGCATAGGGGTATCAGTCACAAAATAATTATTTGTTCCCATAATAACACAAACTACAGACATATGGTCTTTGTCAGATTTAAGTCGCAAAAAACCCGCCGCTCCATCGTCGCTGTATGTAAGTTCTTCCCCTGTCATAACATAGTCAAAAGTATAGTTAAGAATTGCATTAAATGCGAATTTCCCTATACCGAACAGCACAAAAGCAACCAGAATTACCGTAAGTGTAATAATAACAATTTTGTTTTTAAAAAATTTAATCATAAATAGGCACTCCTGACGTTAAGTTATGATACAAGCATATTATAACAAACAAATATAACTTTGGCAACAAAAAACCTCTCTTACGAGAGGTTTTTTGTTTAGAGAATTATTTTATTGTATATATATAAAATGCCACCAGTAAGGCCATAACACGTTGTCCGCTGTACCTCCGGTGCCTGACCACACACCATTCCAATACGTTTCTTTCCAGATATTTCTGCTTTTTATATATTTAAGTTCCATTATAAATCCGCCCGACTTGTTTTCGCCCACATAGTAAACCTTTGCAGTGGTATCCTTGTCGTATTCTATAACTTTAAAATAGTCAATGTCACCAATCATTGGATTTTGTAAATGTGTGGCTTTAAACTCGTCGTAATGTAACTTCGTTAATACTTCGCATTTTATTAATGAGCCGAGCCATACAACCAAAAATGCAACAAGTATAAACAAAAGGGTGCGTGTTAGTATCTTTTTCATATCAATTCTCCCTATTTTATCTTAATGGGGTGAAAATTACATCGTCCATCTCCATTGCTTCAAGTTGTTTAAAATCCTCAAGAGCAAGGGCAATTTCTTCGGCGTCACTGATATACTTCTCGGGATACATAAACATTTCAATATGAGCATCTTTTCTTAAAGTTGCATAGTAATATTGTGTTTCACCTACGTTGCCCACTTTTCTCTCGTTGTCATAAATGCTTGACGGATCATCGATAAATTGTTTTGTAACAACCGCAAACTCGTCGCATCCGAATTTTTCTGTGTACTCAAAGCAAAAATATCTTCCGAAATAACTTTTTCCGAAAAAATAAATTCCGGGCAAATCGGCGTCACTTTCGTCAATATAGTAGTATCCTGTCCAACTATCAGGGAAAGTCAGTTTGTACCCGTGTTTTTCGTTTATGTATTCATTGCTTTCCGGGAACTTGGGCAAAGACGGATATTCTATCACTTCTGAAGAAAAACCAATATCGTTTACATTCATAGATTTTATTTGCTTGTAATCTTCCTTCATAAGTTTAATCTGCTCTTCGTCTTCGGTATATTTTTCGGGGTTTGCAAATCTGTCTATGTTTTCAGGGTACTGTAAAAAATTATAAGGATAATTGTTGCCGTGATTTGTTTTTGCTTTTACAGTTTTTATAATTTCAGCATCATAGGGGGCGTATGCAATATTCTCGAATTCATAAAGAAGTACACCGTCACCGTTGCTGTATTTACTCTTGCCGTAAAAATATACTCCCACAGAGTCATCATAGCCCTCTTTTAAGTAATAATGCCCTTTCCAACTTTCGGGAAAAGTTAAAGTATATCCGCGATTTTCGTTAACATAAATGTTGCTTTCGGGAAATTCGGGCAACAAAGAGTTGTCCTCTTTTTGCTGTGTTGTTTCCGCTGTTTTTACGGGGGTTTTCACAGGTGCCTTTTCGGGTGCATCATTACTGCAACCCACTAAAAATAACATAAAACATATTAACAGTACTGCTATTTTTTTCATAATATCACTCCATTTTACCAAGTTGTTGGTTTACCAATCACATATTTTTTTGGAATCAATCCATTTGTTGGATGTTATTCATTGAAAACCATTGAATGTCATAGTAATAAATATATTGTTGAAAATCATCCAAGCTATAGTGAGTTGGTTAATCTTATCGAACAAAACACAGACGTGGAAAAACCTATTGAAAAAGTATGCGATCATATTCGAAATCTTCGCTATAACTATCATGAATTGATCGCTCGGCAATGGGGTGTAATGGAAGTTCTAAAAGTTAAAAATTATAAAGATCTCCCTCCGTGTGTTGTTGTAACTATTAACGGCGAAGATATCTCCCTTACTTATGACAGTACAGAAAAAGGAACAA
>CALDNB010000057.1 GCA_937914775.1 uncultured Clostridia bacterium | reverse complement strand
GTCAGCAACCACTACATTGTTAATGCCTATAGCCTCGCAAAGTTTAACAAGATTTACCTGATTTGTAGGCTCTTTTTTAATAGTAAAGCCAGTTGTAGGATTGTCCTGATGCCCTGTCATACCTGTAATTGAGTTGTCAAGAATAATAACTGTGCTTACACCTTTGTTGTAAACAATATCAACTATTCCTGTTATACCGCTGTGCATAAATGTTGAGTCGATAATGGCAACAGTTTTATTTTTAAATTCCTGATTACCTGATTTTTCTATACCGTGTGCCATACCGATACTTGCACCCATACATACGCAAAAATCAATGCTCTGTAGTGGTGCAAGTGCACCTAATGTATAGCAGCCGATGTCACCGCAAACTGACATACCAAGTTTTTTAAGAACATAGAACATTCCTCTGTGAGGACAGCCGGGGCACATAACAGGAGGTCTTATGGGAACATTTTCATCAACTGTAAATGTACTTACATCTTCTCCGTCTATTGCCTTTTTAATAAAGTTTGTGCTATATTCTCCAAGCAGACTGAATAAGTCTTTTCCAATAACATCTATACCTAAAATTTTACAATGGTTTTCAATTACAGGGTCTAATTCTTCAATAACATAGACCTTGTCAACTTTACTTGCAAAATCTTTAATCAGTTTTTCAGGCATGGGATAAACCATACCAAGTTTTAAGAATGAAGCATTGGGGAACGCTTCTTTTGCATACTGGTAGCAGATACCTGCGGTAATAATACCGATTTTAGTATCATTAATTTCAACTGTATTTAAAGGACAGTTTTCAGCGTACTCCGACATATCTTTAAGGCGCTGTTCAACAAAAACGTGACGTTTTTTAGCCATAGCAGGCATCATAACTGTCTTTACAGGATTTTTCTCGTAAGGTTTAAACTCTTTTTCAACTCTGTCGCAAATTTCAACAAGACTTTGAGAATGTGCAACTCTTGTTGTAAGTCTGAAAATAATGGGAGTGTCATACTTTTCGCTTAAATCATAAGCAAGTTTTATGTACTCTTTACACTCACCGCTGTCTGATGGCTCAACAACAGGGATTTTAGCCGCCATTGCAACCATTCTGGTATCCTGCTCATTTTGAGAACTGTGCATACCGGGGTCATCTGCAACACAAACAACCAGACCGCCGTTAACACCTGTGTATGAAGCAGTAAAAAGCGGGTCAGCAGCCACGTTAAAACCAACATGTTTCATACATGTTGCCGCACGGCTTCCGCCAAAAGAAGCACCTATTGCAACTTCAGCAGCAACCTTTTCGTTAGGCGCCCACTCAGAATAAATATCATCATATTTTGCAACATTTTCAGTAATTTCAGTACTTGGTGTACCCGGATAAGAAGCAACAACTTTGACTCCTGCTTCATATATACCACGGGCAACCGCTTCGTTGCCAAGCAAAAGTTTTTTCATAACCTTACCTCCTATTGAATTTCGTTTTGCTTTGCTACAAGATTTTCAGTGCTGTACATTTTTCTCAATTTCGGCTTTTCTATCTTACCTGTAGCATTTCTGGGTACAGGCGCGAAAATAAACCTGTGGGGTCTTTTATATCTGGGCAATTTCTGACAGAACTGGATAATTTCCTCCTCTGTCATTGTTTCCCCATCTTTAACCTGAATAATAGCGGCTGCAATTTCGCCAAGACGGGCATCAGGCAACCCTATAACTGCAGTATCACTTATTTTACTGTTCTTGCGCAAATAATCCTCTATTTGAACAGGATACAGATTTTCACCGCCTGATATAATAACGTCTTTCTTTCTGTCAACAAGATATATAAAACCTTCTTCATCTTCCTGAGCCATATCACCTGTAAACAGCCAACCGTCTTTTAACACTTCGTCTGTAGCCTTTTCGTCCTTGTAATAGCATAGCATTACTCCGGGGCCTTTAACTGCAAGTTCGCCCACATCGCCTTTTTGTACAGGTTGTTTGTTTTCATCAACTATTTTAACTTCCCAGCCATAACCTGCCTTACCTATGGCGCCAACATGGTCAATATTATCCATACCAAGGTGAACGCAACCCGGCCCTATAGACTCACTAAGTCCATAGTTAGTATCGTATTTATGATTCGGGAAAACAGTTTTCCAACGTTTAATTAAACTTGGCGGAACTGGCTGTGCGCCAATGTGCATAAGTCTCCATTGGTCTAAACAATAATCGTCTAAGTTTATATCCCCTCTGTCAAGAGCGTCAAGTAAATCCTGAGCCCACGGTACAAGCAACCATACTATTGTGCATTTTTCCTCAGAAACTGCTTTTAAAATCCATTCTGGCTTAACGCCTTTTAGAAGCACCGCTTTACCGCCAACCATAAAACTACCAAACCAGTGCATTTTTGCGCCCGTATGATAAAGAGGCGGAATACATAAGAACACATCGTCTTTTGTTTGCTGATGGTGATTTTGCTCTGTCTTAACTGCGTGCATAAGACTTCTGTGTGCATGAACTATTGCCTTGGGGAAACCTGTTGTTCCTGATGAAAAGTAAATTGCCGCCAAATCGTCATCTGTCATAGAAATCACAGGAGTTTTTGAAGAGCAATAAGTCACAAGACTGTTATAACTTTCCGCAAAAGTAGGGCAATCGTCTCCTACATAAAGTTTTGTATGTACTCTTGGAATGCAGTCGCATATTTCCTCAACACGGCCTATAAATTCAGGGCCGAACACCAAAACATCACAGTCTGCAAGTTTTAAACAGTATTCAATTTCATCTGCAGTATATCTGTAATTTAGTGGAACCGCCATTGCTCCTGCCTTTAATACACCAAAATATACAGGCAGCCACTCAAGGCAGTTCATAAGCAAAATTGCAACTTTGTCCCCTTTTTTAATTCCTCTTGCAAGTAAAAGGTTAGCAAAGCGATTTGCTTTTTTATTGAACTCACTCCAAGTTATTTCATTTCTGTATGCCTCGTTGGGGTTTGTTTCAATCAATGAATACTCACGCCAGGTCGTTTTAGACTGATTTTCATAATTTGGATTTATCTCTACCAATGCAACGTCATCAGGATATAAATCTGCATTTTTATTAAGAATGTCGGTAATTGGCATTGTAAAACTTTCTCCTTTTATTTAACAACAATATTAACCAGTTTATTGGGAATAACGATAATTTTCACTACTTCTTTCCCGCTTACCAGTTCTGCAATTTTTTCGTCGGCAAGAGCAATTTTTTCTATCTCTTCTTTGGTTGCCGTTGCCAAAACAACTGCTTTGCTCTTAATCTTACCGTTAATCTGAACAACTATTTCATAAGTGTCATCTTTTGTCTTTTCTTCATCATACTGAGGCCATGATGAATCTGTAATGTGACCTTCAAAACCTGCAATTTCCCAAAGTTCCTCTGTAATATGAGGTGCTATTGGGTTTAACAAAGTAATAAATGTTTTAAATTCACCTTTTGTAATTTTACCCACTTTGCTTACTTCGTTTATAAGTGCCATAAGTGAAGCAATAGCAGTGTTGAACTTCATTTTGTCAATATCTGTTGTAACCTTTTTGATTGTCTTGTGCATTTCTGTTTCAAGTTCGGGAGAATATGACATATCATCAACTAAAATATCCTGCAAATTCCATACTCTTTCTAAGAACTTGTAACAACCCTTAACACCGTTCATTGACCAGGGTGTTGCCTGGTCAAAAGCACCGATAAACATTTCGTATGCTCTGAAAGTGTCTGCACCGTAATCGTTCACAACATCGTCAGGGTTAATAACATTGCCCCTAGATTTTGACATTTTTTCGCCGTTCTCACCTAAAATCATACCGTGTGATGTTCTCTTCTGATATGGCTCTTTTGTGGGAACTGCACCAATGTCAAACAACGCTTTGTGCCAGAATCTTGAGTACAACAAGTGAAGAGTTGTATGCTCCATACCGCCGTTGTACCAGTCAACAGGCAACCAGTAGTTAAGTTTCTCCTGTGATGCCAGTTCATTACTGTTATCAGGGTCTATATATCTTAGGAAATACCATGAAGAACCTGCCCACTGAGGCATAGTATCTGTTTCTCTTTGTGCTTTGCCGCCACACTTAGGACAAGTAGTATTAACCCAGTCAGTAAGTTTAACAAGTGGTGATTCACCCTCTTCACCCGGTTCAAAATGCTCTGTTTTTGGTAATGTTAACGGCAACTGTTCGTAAGGTACAGGTACCCAGCCGCACTTGTCGCACCATACCAAAGGAATAGGTTCACCCCAGTAACGCTGACGTGAGAATACCCAGTCACGTAATTTGTAATTAACCTTTTTAACTCCTACGCCTTTTTTAGCCAAATCTTCAATAATTGCAGTTTTAGCCTGTGCAACTGTCATTCCGTTTAAGAAACCCGAATTAACCAATACACCGTCTTCAACATCGGTATACGCTTCTTTCTGAACGTCTTCGCCTCCTGCAACAACTTCAATAATAGGCATATTGAATTTTTTAGCAAAATCCCAGTCACGTGTGTCGTGAGCAGGAACAGCCATAATGGCACCTGTGCCGTAAGTTACAAGTACATAGTCAGAAATCCATACAGGAATTTCAGCACCGTTAACAGGGTTTATTGCTGTAATACCTTTTAGCATTACGCCTGTTTTGTCTTTTGCAAGTTCAACTCTTTCAAACTCGCTCTTTTTAGATGCCATTGTTTTGTATTCCAAAACTTCGTCGTAATTTTCAATTTTGTCTTTGTATTTGTCGATAAATGCGTGTTCAGGTGACAACACCATATATGTAGCACCGAACAATGTATCAGGTCTTGTAGTGTAAACTGTAATTAAATCGTCGCAGTCTTTTACGGCAAATTTAACTTCTGCACCCTCTGAACGGCCAATCCAGTTTTTCTGCTGCAATTTGATTTTTTCCAAAAAGTCCAAATCGTCCAAATCATCAATTAAACGCTGTGCATACTCTGTAATTTTAAGCATCCACTGTGATTTTTCCTTTTGAACAACTTCGCTTCCGCAACGTTCACAAACACCGTTTACAACTTCTTCGTTTGCAAGACCAACTTTACAGCCTGTGCAGAAGTTGATAGGCATTTTTGTTTTGTATGCAAGACCTTTTTCAAACAGTTTTAAGAAAATCCATTGTGTCCATTTGTAGTAGTTGGGGTCTGTAGTATTGATTTCTTTTGACCAGTCAAAAGAGAAACCAAGCATTTTTAACTGTCTTTTAAAATTCTTGATATTGTCGGCAGTTACAATTTCAGGATGAATGTTGTTTTTGATTGCGTAGTTTTCTGTAGGAAGACCAAATGCGTCCCAGCCCATAGGGAACAACACGTTATACCCCTCAAGACGTTTCTTTCTTGAAATAATATCAATAGCAGTATAACCTCTTGGGTGACCTACATGAAGTCCGTGACCTGAAGGATACGGGAATTCAACAAGACCGTAAAATTTCGGTTTTGAATAATCCTCTCCTGCTTTAAATGTTTCGTTTTCGTCCCAGTGATTTTGCCATTTTTTCTCGATTTCCTTATAATTGTAATTCATAATTAATCCTCCAATAGTTTTGAAATATCGACTTGTTTGCCGTCAGACCACAAATGTTCAAGATTGTAGAAATCTCTTGTTTCGCCATACATAATGTGAACAATAATGTCTTTGTAATCAAGCAGTACCCATGTGCCTGTGCCGTAGCCCTCTTTGTGATAACCTACTTCTGCTTCGTGCCCCTCCATACAGTACTCAACCTCGTCCGCAAGGGCTTTAACGTGGGTTGAAGAAGTACCTGTGCAAATAACAAGGTAGTCACCTAACTGGCTTACTTCTCTGATATCAATTACCTGAATGTCATTACCTTTTTTTGAATCAAGGGCTTTGACTGCGGTTTTAACCATTTCAAGACTCATATTTTACATCCTTTCATTAAAAAATAATTCATCGCATTTACCGTCTGCGTATGTAACATTCTGTTTGATGAAACGAGTTTTATTATAGTGTATTTTAAAACCATAAAAATTGCTTCGTCCAACTTTTCAAATGCTTTTTGTCTTATGCTTTCAACCTCGGGGTAATTCCTGTTACATTCAATCGCGTCTGCAATGTAAATGATTTTTGTTAAAAGCGGCATATCCGCTTTTGAGGTTGTGTGATAGTATATCGCATCAAAAATTTCAGGGTCATCTATACCTAACTCGATTTTTACATAATATGCGCCTACTGCAGCGTGTAAAAGTTTCGGCTCTTTTATAATAAACTCTTCCAGTTGAAAGCCGTTCTTGTTTGCATAATCTATCATATCTTCGTAGGTAAAATCTTTTACTACGTCGTGCAAAAGCCCCGCAATATATGCTTTTTCTTTGTCTGCACCGTATTTTTCCGCAAGTCTTACTGCCATATCCCTTACACCCAGACTGTGCCTGTATCTTTTGGGGGACATTAATTTTTCAATGTATTTTTCGTAATCCATTTTTCGTTAGTCCTTTTTATATAAATCATTTTTTACAATGTAATCATAAACACACTTTGGTATAAATTCTTCTGTATTATCTTTTTTCTTTAATGCTTCCCGTATCATAGTTGAAGAAATTTCGGGACCGCATCCGTCTAACAGTACTATTTCACCGCCGTACCGTTTTTGTACCTTTTTGCACTCTTCATTTATATTAAAACAGGTATCCGACTTTCTGTTGATAACTAAAAGGGTGGCATACTTAAATATTTCCCCCGGCTCTTTCCACTCGTCAATGTCAAAAACACAGTCTGCACCTAC
>CALDNB010000056.1 GCA_937914775.1 uncultured Clostridia bacterium | reverse complement strand
CTCTGTTTGCTGTCTGTTGCATAAAAACAGGTTTTTGCATATTTCACAACCAAGTTTCTGCTCTATTATTTTGCAGTCCTCAATAGTATCTGCTTTTTCGTGGTCAACTTTTGTATATTCAATTTCAAGTTTATTTAAAAGTTCAAAAACCTCTTTCATAATTACACCACCTCATAATAAGAAAGTCTTATAACTTTTTCAAGGTCGGAGGGGGCCACCTCTACCTGATACCCGATTTTCCCTGCGCTGAAAAATATGGTTTCAAAATCTTTTGCAGTAATATGTATTGTGGTAGTGAAAAACTTTTTCATACCAATCGGAGAGCAACCGCCGTGAACATATCCCGTAAGGGGCAGAAGTTCCTTTGACTTAACCATTTCTATTGCCTTTTCCCCTACTGCCTTTGCTCCTTTTTTCAAATCAAGTTCCTGCTCTACAGGTATCATAAAAACGTAATACTTTTTGCTTTTACCCACAGTTACCAGAGTTTTGAACACCCTTTTGGGGTCCTGATTTAAAAGGGAGGCAATTTCTACGCCGTTTACTGCCTCAGTCAGCGGAAACTCGTAACCCTTGTATGTAATTT
Organism: uncultured Clostridia bacterium; assembly: GCA_937914775.1. Taxonomy (GTDB): domain Bacteria; phylum Bacillota; class Clostridia; order Monoglobales; family Firm-18; genus RGIG1864. Next base: position 1,291 of record CALDNB010000056.1, on the reverse strand, counting down.
TTTTCTGGTCTAAAACCCTCATTACGTTTGTTTTTTCCATTTCTTTTCTCTCCCAACGAACATCATTTTACCACAACCGCAGTTTTTTATCAACAAATAATTGTATAATATTTATAATTGTCGTACATGTCATTTGTCAAATTTAGAAAAAATTTAAAAATTCTGTTGAGTATTGGGGAATTTTATGATAAAATGTTGTAAATATTTTATTCAAGGAGGTTTTCTTTGTGAAGAAAAAAACCATCGGCAACATAATTGCATTTTTAATTACTGCAATTATAGTTGTGTTATGTTCAGTCTTTATTAAGACAAATCTGGCAGACGCACCGAACATGTACTACTCAACATTTGTTGCATTGCTTCCTCCTCTTGTAGCGATTGCTCTTGCATTAATTACAAAGGAAGTATATTCATCACTGTTCACAGGAATTTTACTTGGCGGTCTGTTTGCTGCAAACTGGAAAATAGTTCCTGCTTTAGACGTTGTTGTTAACGACGGTATAATCGGCGCTGTTTCAGGTACTGCAGGTATCTTTATGTTTTTGGTTATCTTAGGCGGAATGGTTGCTTTAATTAACAAAGCAGGTGGCTCTGCTGCATTCGGAAGATGGGCAAAAGCACACATTAAATCCCGTGCAGGTGCCGCTGTTGCAACATTCGTTTTAGGCATACTTATTTTTATTGACGACTATTTCAACTGCTTAACAGTAGGTAGCGTAATGCTTCCCGTTACTGACAGCCACAAAATTTCACGTGCAAAACTTGCATACTTAATTGATGCAACTGCTGCACCTATTTGTATGATTGCTCCCGTTTCATCATGGGCGGCTGCAGTTTCAGAATTTGCTGAGGGTACAGGCTATTCAGGTATTGAACTGTTTATCCGTGCTATTCCTTACAACTTCTATTCACTTTTAACTTTCGTATTTATTCTTGGTATTATCTTTATGAAGTTTGACTACGGTCCAATGAAACTTCACGAAAAGAATGCTATTGAAAAGGGTGACCTTTTCACAAGCGGTGAAGAAGCAGAAAAAGTTGAAGCAGAAGAATTTAATCCCAAAGGTAAAGTTATTGACCTTATTTTACCTGTAGTGGTACTTGTAGTAATCTGTATTTTAGGTTTACTTTACGTAGGCGGTTTCTTTGCAGGTGACGACTTTATTACTGCATTTGGTAACACAGATGCAACTGTTGGTCTTCCCTGGGGTGCTTTAATTGCATTTGTTCTTACTGCAATTTACTTAATGGCAAGAAGAATTATCTCATTTAAAGATGCTATGGATTGTAT
>CALDNB010000055.1 GCA_937914775.1 uncultured Clostridia bacterium | reverse complement strand
AAAAGAAAAATTCATAAAATCATATTTTGACAGCGAAGAGGGAATTGGCTACAACTTTGGTCGCCTTTCTATTGCAAGTTGTGACTATTCCACGGAATACTATACTTACGTTGACGAGAATGACGAAACTTTAGACAGTTTTGACATTTCCCACGACGAAAAGAGTGTATTTCCGATGGTGCGTCAGGCAAAAGAGTATGCTGACATAACTTTGTTTGCGTCACCCTGGTCACCACCGTCATATATGAAAACCAACAACCACCGTATCGGCGGACACCTTAAAAAAGAGTATTACGGCTTGTGGGCAAAATATTTTAAGAAATATATTGAGTCGTGCAAAGAAAAAGGTATTGACATCTGGGCAGTTACAATGCAGAATGAACCCCGCCATCATCAGGTGTGGGAATCTTGCCTTTATACAGCAGAGGAAGAGGCGGAATTTTTAGGATACATTGGTAAAGAACTTGAGGGTACAGGAGTTAAAATTATTTGTTATGACCATTGCAGAGAGCGAATTATTGACAGAAGCGATGTTATATTTGGAAGTGTTAACGGAAAATACTGCGACGGTACAGCAAACCACTGGTATTCAGGAGATCATTTTGGCGAACTGAAAGCATATTACGCTAAATATCCTGACAAAATCAGTATTGCAAGTGAGGGTTGTTGTGCTTTTAACGGAAAAGGCATAACATTTGAATACGATTTAAGTTTTGCACAAAAATATGCCCACGACCTTTGCGGTTGCTTTAACAACGGACTAAATTACTACTGCGACTGGAATTTATTGTTAGACGAAAACAGTGGTCCGTCACACAACAGAGAAGCAAGACCTTGCTCTGCAGATGCACCTGTTTATTACATCAAGGATAAAGACGAATTAGTTTACAAATTATCATATTACTACATCGGGCACTTCAGTAAATTTGTAAAGAAAGGCGCTAAAGTGGTTGCTACAAGTGCTTTTTCAACAAATGTTGAAACAGTTGCATTTAAAAATCCCGATGGTACAATTGTATGTGTTCTTTTAAACAGAAACCAAAACGACATTACCTGTATTGTAAATAATAAAAGAAACATTTTAGAAGTACCGCTAAAGGCAAATTCAATAAAAACTATTGTAATAGAATAAAAAAAGACGCCGACAGGCGTCTTTTTTACATCTCTCTTCGTCCTTCAATTGCTTTTGTCAGTGTTATTTCATCGGCGTATTCAAGATCTCCGCCAACGGGGACGCCGTTTGCAATTCTTGTAACTTTTATACCAAGTGGTTTTACAAGTTTTGCAATATACATTGCAGTTGCTTCCCCCTCAATGTTGGGGTTGGTAGCCATAATAATTTCTTTAACTTCGGAATTGTTTAATCTGGTCAGAAGTTCTTTGATTTTAATATCAGATGGTCCTATGCCGTCCATAGGGGAAATTGCACCGTGAAGTATATGATACATACCGTGATATTCGTGAGTCTTTTCAATTAAAAGCGCATCTTTTGGTGTTTCGATTACGCAGATAATACTTTTATCACGGGTATCGTCATTACACATATCGCAAGTGTCCTTGTCGGTAATATTCTGGCAAACCTGACAGTACTTAATTGTTTCTTTTGCATCAGTTAATGCTTTTGCAAAGTCTTCGGCGTACTGTTTTGGTGAGTTTAAAATATAAAAAGCAAGGCGTTGTGCGGTTTTATGACCAATACCAGGCAACGCTTCAAACTGTTCTATTAAATTTGCCAACGGTGGAATATACTCGTTCATTAAAACAACCCGGGAATGTTAAATCCCCCTGTAACCTTTTCAATATTTTTTGCAGATATTTCATTGATTTGTGAAATTGCATCATTAACTGCAGTAATAATTAAATCTTCAAGCATTTCTACATCATCAGGGTCACATGCTTCGGGTTTGATTTTTACAGATGTAAGTTTGTGACTTCCTGACATAGTAACAGTAATAGCACCGCCGCCTGCAGTTGCTTCAACAGTTGAGTTTTCAAGTTCCTCCTGTTGTTTTTGCATTTCCTGCTGCATTTTCTGTGCCTGTTTTAACATATTGTTCATATTGGGCATACCGCCCATTCCGTTAAATTTTCCTTTAGCCATCTTGTTCTGTACCTTCCTTTTCTATAATTTCTATATTGTCAAACTGACTTGCATTTTTTAAAAGGGTCTGGAAGGGGTCAACTGCGATTTTTTCTTCCTCTGCACCCTTATATGTTATTCGGACTTTTGTTTCTAAAAACGTTTCCAGATCTTTTATAAAAACAGGGTTATTGGCTATTGCCATATCTGCACTGTTTTCACAAACGATTAATGTTGTTTCGTTTTGCTTTACAAATTCAACATTGTCCCCTAAAAGGCTTAAATAGGGATACTGTGCATACAGTTTCTTTCTTATATTGCCGCTTTCGGGAATCTGTTTTTCCTCAGGCGGAACAGGTTCGGGCTCTGTAAACACAGGAGTCTCTGAAACTACAGGTTCCAAAATTTTCGGTTTTGGGATTTCAACAGATTTTGGCGGTGCAATGTTTACTGTTCCTACATTCTCAAGACGTGCTATCCTTGAAGCAAAAGCCTCGGAGGAACTATCTGTCTCAGGGAAACAAAGTTTAACAAATGACGATTCCAAAACTGCCCTTGGACTTGTTGATGTTTTCATAGAATATATTGCAGTTGACAAAAGATTAATAGCGTGAACTATATTTTCTTTTGACACCTGATGGGCGATTTCCGTTGAAGTTTTAACAGTTTCTTCTGTTTTATCAAGAATAATCTCGGGGTTGTCTGCAAATTTGCATATCAGAAGTTCCCTTATAAACATAAGCATTTCTTCTGCAACGCTTGTTGTTTCTTTTCCCGAAATCAACACATCATTTAAAATGTTAAGCGCTTTTGAAATATCACTGCTAAACAGTGATGCGGTCATCTCGGTTAAGAATGTTTTACCAACTGAGCCTGTTACGTTTTCTATATCTGTAACGGTGATTTCGCCTTTTATACCTGCACAAAGGTCAAGAATACTTAAAGCGTCACGCATTGAGCCGTCACCAAGTTCTGCAACAAGACGTATAGCATCATTGGTAATTTCGATATTATCTTTTCTTGTAATTTCTGAAATTCTGCCGGCAATATTGTGAACAGAAATTCGTCTTAAATCAAATCTCTGGCAACGTGACTGAATTGTTGCAGGAATTTTATGTGGCTCTGTTGTAGCCAGAATAAACAGTACGTGTGCAGGTGGTTCTTCTAAAGTTTTCAAAAGAGCATTAAAAGCACCCGTTGACAGCATATGTACTTCGTCAATAATATAAACTTTATATTTTACTGATGCAGGAGTATATAGCACATCGTCACGAAGTTCTCTTATATTATCTACGCCGTTATTTGACGCCGCATCAATTTCAATTACGTCTATACAGGCGTTATTTAAAATACTAAGACAGGCATCGCAACAGTTACAGGGATTACCATCGGGCAAGGGATTTTCGCAGTTTACCGCTCTGCTTAGAATTTTAGCCATAGTGGTTTTGCCTG
>CALDNB010000054.1 GCA_937914775.1 uncultured Clostridia bacterium | reverse complement strand
TCATGAAGACGCCGATGAGGCCGACGATGGGTGAGAAATTCGCGGGTTTTAGCATCTGGAGGAAGAAGTTATCTCCCTTTACAATCAGGTAAAAGACCAGAATATTGACATACTTATTAACAACGCAGGTTTTGGTATGTGCGGATATTTTGACAGTTATCCCGATACTACCGACAAAGAAATGATTAATGTAAATATAACTGCCCTTTGCCTTCTGACAAAACTTTTTTACAGAGATTTTTTAAAAAATGACAAGGGATATATATTAAACGTAGCATCTGTTGCAGGATTTATGCCCGGTCCTTTAATGGCGCAGTATTATGCTACAAAGGCCTATGTGCTTAATTTTACAAGAGCACTTTACAAAGAAGCAAAAATGAAAAAATCAAATGTGCATTTTTCTGTACTGTGCCCGGGTCCTGTTGATACGGAATTTAATTCCCGTGCAAAAGTAAAATTTGCTTTGCCGGGGGCAAAATCGGACAGAGTTGTAAAATATGCACTTGCAAAAATGTTCAAAAGAAAACTTACAATACTTCCCCAGATAAGAATTAAACTTGCGGTACTTGGAATGTCCTTTATGCCGTCAAAGGTTATTATGGCAGTTACGTCAAGGGTGCAGAAATCAAAAATCGTAAAAGGCTCTTGACAAACAGGACAATTTGGTATATAATGTAACAATCCTTGCGTGTGTAAACACGCCGGAGTCCAGAAGGAGGTGTAAAAAATGGTTGAACAGAAAAATTCTTATGAAACAATTTTCGTTGTTAACGCTACATTAACTGACGAAGCCATCGAAACAACAGTAAACAAGTTCAAATCATTGATTGAGAAAAACGCTGATTTTGAAAGCGCAGAAGATTGGGGCAAGAGAAAACTTGCTTATGAAATCGATGATGTAACTGAAGGTTACTATGTTTTGGTAAACTTTTCCGCAAGTCCGGAATTTCCTAAAGAATTAGAAAGAAATTACGGAATTGACGAAAACATCTTAAGGTCAATCATCGTAAGAAAAGAAGTAAAGGAGTAATTCGGGTATGCTTAATAAAGTAATTTTAAGGGGCAGAATTACAAGAGACATTGAACTAAAGTACACTCAGTCAAATACTGCAGTTTGTTCTTTCTCTGTTGCAGTTGAAAGAAATTTCGCAAGACAGGGCGAGGAAAGACAGACAGATTTCATTAATGTTGTCGCTTGGCGTCAGCAGGCTGAATTTGTTTCAAAGTATTTCGGCAAAGGTCGTATGATTAATGTTGTCGGTTCTTTACAGACAAGAACTTGGGATGACCAGAACGGTCAGAAACACTATGCAACTGAAGTAATCGCTGAAGAAATCAATTTCTGCGGCGAACCAAAACAGGACGGAAACGGTGCAAGACCTGCACAAAACTTCCAGCCACAACCAAACTTCGGTGCACCGCAAAGTGAGCCGTCAGGTTTCCAGCCAATTGATATTGATGATGATTTACCATTTTAATTAAGGAGGAAAAAGCAATGGCAGATAAATTTGATAAAGGCGAGCGTCCACAGCGCAGAAAGCCTCGTAAAAAAGCATGTCAGTTTTGTGTAGATAAAGTTGAATCAATCGACTACAAGGATGTAGCAAAATTACGTCGTTATTTAACAGAACGTGCAAAAATCGTGCCTCGCAGAATGAGCGGCAACTGTGCTAAACATCAGCGTCAGCTTACAACTGCAATTAAAAGAGCAAGAATTATTGCATTACTACCATTCACAACAGACTGATAAAACAAAGGAAAATATCTTTTATAAAGATATTTTCCTTATTTTTTTGTATTTTTTGGGCATACTATCTGTTACAGAAAGGAAAGTGATACAGATGGTAGAACAAGATACAGTAAAACTTTTAAGAGAATGTGACGCTGGGGTAAAAATGGGTATTGATTCTATTGAAAAAGTAATGCCTTACGTTAAAAACAGTCAGTTTAAAAATGCTCTTAACGAATGCAAGGACCAGCATAACGAACTGGACCGCGAAATTCAGGAACTTTTAGACCAATATCACGACGAGGGAAAAGACCCTGCGGTAATTGCAAAAGGTATGTCACTGATTAAAACCAACGTAATGCTTGCTATGGACACTTCTGATAATACCGTTGCAGACCTGATGACTGACGGGTGCAATATGGGTGTAAAATCTCTTAACAAGTATTTAAATCAGTATAGCGCTGCCGATGAAGTTTCAAAAGATATTGCAAAACGACTTATCAATATGGAAGAAAAACTGGCAGTTGATATAAGAAGTTATCTTTAAAAAAATGCTCATATTCGATACGAATATGAGCATTTTTAAATTTATTTTTTAACACCCTGATTAAATGCCTGAGACATATAATTGTTTTCTTTTGACTGCTCTTCGTCCCACAGTTTTTTAACGTATTCATAAACAGAGTCGTCAACCTGCGGTTCGCCTTTTGAGAAGCAGGGAATAAGCATATCACCTGCAACTTCGGGGTCTGTGCACATTGTGTCATTTCTCCAATGTTCTCTTACCGCTTTGTCGCGAAGATTGGGGATTTCTTTGGGTACGCCGCCGTCAAGGACTGAACGGTATGCAAACATACCTGGTAAAAACATATCCATTGCTTCATAAACATCTATAATATCTGCATCTTTGTTGCCTCTTATTTTTTCTACAAAATGGTACATTGAGAAAAAGTCTGAACCGCCGTGACCGTAACCGTCAAGGTCAAAATTGCCCTCGTCATATTTTGGCTCGTAACTTTCAAGTTTTGATGTTTCGTAGCCATCGGGATATTCGTCAGCATTTACATAAATCTTATGAACGTCACCGTCTTTTGCATCTTCTCTTCCGCTTTCCATTCTTCCTTTTGAGCCGTACATAGTGTACCATATAGAATCTTTGTACAAATCACCGTGTATGCTTTTTACAATGGCACCGTTTTCTAAGGTTACCATCTCCATACCCATTGCGGCGCCGCGTCTGCCAAGTTTTAAACTTCTTTCATTTTTCTGGCACTCAAAGCCTGTAACGGATACAGGTCTTAAGCCCGTTGCGTGAATGATTGGCCCCAATGAATGTGTGCAGTAGAAGTTTGAATGCATTCTGTTTCTCCAGTGGTCACGTTCACCGTAAGTAATGCTTGGCCATATTTCTGAACAGTTGTGTATATATTCGCCTTCTCCGTATTCAAATTCACCGATTTTGTTTTCGGCGTACAGTTTTTTCATTTCGTGGCAGGCAGGCATATAGCAGTAGTTTTCACCATACGCGTAAATCATACCTGTTTCTTCAACAGTTTCAATAAGTTCTACCGCTTCTTTCATAGTCTGTGCGGGAACAACTTCAGAGAAAACGTGAAGTCCCTGTTTCATTGCACGAATGGCAAAGGGTGCGTGTTGGTGAGCATAGTTTGCAAGAACAACAGCGTCCATATCGTGCTTTATAAAATCGTCAAAGTTATCGTAAAAGGTGATGTTAAGTCCTTCGGCATTTTTCTTTTGCATTTCAAGTGCCTGGGGCCATTTGTCGCAGATTGCAACAACTTCTGCATTACCTGCTCTTAAGCAGTAATTTATCATACTTGAACCACGGTATGCTCCAAGTACGCCGATTTTTATTTTTGACATATTTAAAACCTCCTTGTATTTTGATACCATTCTAACACGCCAAACTTTGTATATCAACGTAAATTTTCTGTATATCCGAGGAAAATAGTACGATTTAGATTGACATTACATACCTTTTTATAATAAAATTGCTGTGAGGTGAGCGATTTGTATAAGAATATATGTAACTTTATTCCCCATCACAGCGACTACCATTCAATTCATACTATAAATTTTGTTCTGGAAACAACTCCTCAGGTATTTAACGGTCTTATATCACAGGCGGTTTATAAAATGTATTACGTCTGCACAGGTACGGGAGTTTTGCACCGTACGGGGAAAACTATTGAACTGAAAAAGGGTGACGTGTTTTTTACATTTCCCTCTGACCCCTTTGCCATTGAGTCCAAAGAGGATTTTACATATATGTATATTTCTTTTCTCGGCTCACGCTCCAATATGATTATGGACAAAATGAGGATTACTCCGTCAAACAGTCATTTCCCTGACTGCGGGGAGATTTACGATTACTGGAAAAACGGCCTTGGCGTAAATGACCAACTGTCCGACCTTATGACGGAAAGTATATTGCTTTATACTTTTTGCTACCTTGGGGACAAACTGATTACCCCACAGGAGCAAAGCAGAAAAAACAGTAACATTGCCCTTGTTGCAAAGAAGTATGTTGACGATAATTTTACCGACTGTACCCTGTCCTTAAACAAAATTGCCGAGCAACTGTTTTACAGTCCCAAACATATTTCAATGATATTTAAGAAAACTTTTAATATAGGTATGTCAGAATATATAAACACAATAAGAATACAACATTCCTGTACCCTTATGAATCAGGGTTTTACAAGTATTTCTGATATAAGCAACCAGTGCGGGTATTCCGACCCGCAGTATTTTTCTAAGGTGTTCAAAAAAAGAATGGGTATGCTCCCTGGTGAATATATAAAATCTATAGAAATGTAATCGTACTATATTCCTCGAAATTGCGGATAAATTCTGTTGAAAACCATTTTCAGTTATGCTATAAAGAAAATATTACTGAAAAGGGGGAAATTATTATGAAAATCGGATTTTTGCCATTATACATTAAACTTTATGACGATATAGGGGTTAACCGTTCGGTACTGGAAGGTTTTTATAAAGAGTTGACCGGTCTTTTTAAAGACAAAGGTGTGGAAGTTATAACAAGTGATTTCTGCCGTATAAAACCTGAGTTTGAAAGGGCTGTTGCAACATTTGAAAAGGAAAATGTTGATGCAATAGTTACATGGCACGGTGCATATTCCCCGTCACTTGAAAGTATAGAGGCACTTTCAAATACAAAACTTCCCGTAATTGTTCTTGACACCACCCCTGCACCTGAGTTTACACCTCAGACTTCACCGTCGGAAATTATGTGGAATCACGGAATACACGGCGTAATGGATATGTGCAGTATGTTAAAACAAAAGGGCAAACCCTACGCCATTGCTGCAGGTCATAACATAGAGTCTGACGTAATAGATCGCGTTTGCGGTTTTGTAAAAAGCGCAGTTGCGGCTAAAAACCTGTCCAATATGAAAGTAGGACTTTTCGGGGGCAGTTTTGAAGGTATGGGAGATTTTTTAGTGCCTGAAAAAGAACTTAAAACACGTTTTGGCATAAAAGTTGAACATGTAAAGGACAGTTTTATTGCTTCCGTAAGAGAAACGGTAACAGAACAGGAAGTTTTGGAGGAAACAGAAAAAGACCATCAGAATTATGACTTTGACGACGGTGTTATAGAGGAAGAGTATAAAGATTTTGTCAAGGGTTGCCTGACACTTCGTAAATGTATAGAAAAAGGCGGTTACAATGCTTTTTCCGTTAACTTTTTAAATGTGGGAAATGTTGATACAATGCCTTTTACAGAGTGCTGCAAGGCAATGGCAAGAGGAACAGGTTATGCAGGTGAGGGAGACGCTTTAACCTCTGCATTTACAAGTGCATTTTTGTCAGCATATCCCGAAACAACATTTGTAGAAATTTTCTGCCCTGACTGGAAAGGCAACAAAGTCCTTTTAAGCCACATGGGTGAAATGAATTACGCAATCATTGAGGGCAAACCCCTTGTAAGACGTACAGGCACTACATATATTAAAGGCACAATGCCTTATGCAGGTTACTCGAAAATGAAAGCAGGAAAAGGCGTGTATGTAAATATAAGCCGTGATAAAGACGATTACCAGATGCTTATAGCACAAGGTGAAATGCTTTCTGCAGGTGATGACAGTATGCCAAATAAGATGCGCGGTTGGTTTAAGCCGTCAAACAGTAATTCAACGGCGGAGTTTTTAGAAAAAATAAGTAAAAACGGCGCAACACACCACAGCACATTTATTTACGGTGCAACAGTTGAGGAAATGGAATATTTTGCAAAACTCCTTTCATTAAAAACTGTAATAATATAAAATTTAACCCCTTTAGTTCAAACTAAAGGGGTATTTTTATGCTTTTTTATAATGCTCATAATCTGTATTAAGATGTTTAAGCATAAGTTCTTTTGCAAGATTTTCGTTTTGCTCTATAATAGCATTTAATATTTCACGGTGAGTTGCCGTGTCACGCTTATAT
>CALDNB010000053.1 GCA_937914775.1 uncultured Clostridia bacterium | reverse complement strand
CATTCAGTATTTCTTCACCAAAGGTCTTTACAAGTTCCTCTTTTGCCACAGTTTGAAGTACAGTATGGGAAATTTCGTCTCCGTCAATTACGGTGTAGCCCATATCTTTTGCAACAGAAGAAAAAAGACTTTTTCCCGTACCGCTTCCGCCGATTAAGCCAATTATTCTATTTTGCATCATACCAAGTTTCACCAACGTTCATATCAACCTTTAGTGGAACATTTAATTTATATGCACATTCCATCTGGGTCTTTAATATTTCTTTAACCTTTTCTATTTCATCTTTATATGTTTCAATAATCAGTTCATCGTGAATCTGCAAAACCAGTTTTGATTTAAGTCCTGCTTTTTCAAGTTCGTTATACACTTTTACCATAGCAAGTTTTATAATATCTGCGGCACTTCCCTGAATAGGGGTGTTCATAGCCACACGCTCACCAAAAGAACGTGTCATAAAATTGTCCGCACTAAGTTCGGGTAAATATCTTCTTCTGTTTAAAAGAGTAGTTACATATCCGTCGTCCTTCGCTTTTTCCACAATTTCGTCCATATATTGTTTTACCCCTGAAAACTGTTTAAAATAATTAGCAATATAGTTTTTAGCCTCAAAAATCGGGATTTTTAAGTCTTTTGCAAGGGTAAATTCACCCATACCATACACAATGCCAAAATTAACCGTTTTCGCTCTTGAACGCATTTCGGAGGTTACGCTCTCTTTGTCAACATTAAATATCTGCGTTGCTGTTGCAGTATGAATGTCCAGATCATTTACAAATGCGTCAGTCATAACCTTATCACCTGCAATGTGGGCAAGAACACGAAGTTCAATTTGAGAATAGTCTGCATCAACAAGCAAACAGTCCTCTTTTGCTACAAACATTTTTCGTATTTCTCTTCCAAGTTCAGTTCTTACAGGAATGTTTTGAAGATTTGGCTCTGTACTGCTTATTCTTCCTGTTACTGTTACCGTCTGGTTAAAACTTGAATAGATACGGTTTGTTTCTTTATTTACAACAGATAATAAACCGTCTGCATAAGTGCTCTTTAGTTTTGCAATATGACGGTATTCAAGTATTTTTTCCACAATGGGGTGCTCGTCTTTTAAACGTTCCAAAATATCGGCACTTGTAGAATAACCGCTTTTTGTCTTTTTCCCTGCAGGAAGTTTTAATGTTTCAAAAAGCACAACCCCAAGTTGTTTTGGTGAGTTAATGTTAAACTGTTGTCCCGAAATAGAGTAAATTTCCTGTTCAAGTGTATTTAGTGTTTGTGCTAATTTCTCACGGAAAATTTCAAGCTCGGGAATATTTATTTTTACTCCCTCCCTTTCCATACTTGCAAGTACGGTTACCAAAGGAAGTTCCATATTATAGTAAAGTTCCTGCTGTCCGTTCTTTTCAATTGTATCTCTGAAATGCTCAAACAGTTTAATTATTGACAAAACGGCAGTTTGGGGATTTTCAATTTCCGCAACGCCTAAAATTTTAAATGCAATTTTCTCTAACTCATAGGAACTTGCGGAAGGGTCGTCAATATATGCACTAATCATTGTATCAAAAGCCACGTTTGGAAAAATGCCGAATTTTACAAGATGCTCTTTAACATTGTGACTTATTTTTTTAATTTCGGTATCAAAAAGCAGTTCCTTTAACTGTTCTTCGTTAACTTCCCCGATACTGTTTTCGTCTGCCGCTACAACTATGCCGTTATTTATATAATAATACATTGTGCCATTTTCTTTAATCTTTTTTATAACGTCTTTAGCCGCGGACATCAAAACCTCGTCTGTTTTTTGTGTAAGACCAAGTTTTTTAATAAAGGACTGGAAGTTAAGACGTGTGAACAACTGCAGTAACTCCTCGTTATTATATTCTTTTATACCGCAGTCTTCTATTGTAAAATCTACCGGTACAAACCGGTCAATAGTTGCAAGTTGTTTACTTAAAAAAGCGTTGTCTTTATCTGCTTCAAGTTTTGTTTTAACCCCTGCTTTTAAGTCGCTATCTTCAATGTTTTCGTATATTTTTTCAATACTGCCAAATTGTTTTATAAGTGAAAATGCAGTTTTTTCGCCGATACCTGCAACCCCCGGGATGTTATCTGAGCTGTCGCCCATAAGAGCTTTGAGGTCAACGAACTGACTCGGCTTTATAGTATATTTCTCGCAAAATTCCTTTTCTGTGAAGGGAACTGTGCTTTGATTTGAAGCGTAAAGAATGGTAGTCTTGTCGCTGATAAGCTGGTAGCTGTCGCGGTCGCCCGTGAGAAGATAAGCCTCTGCCGAAATTTCCTCTGCCATACGCGAGAGCGTTCCGAGAATGTCGTCAGCCTCGTAGCCTTCAAGCTCGATGACCTTTATTCCGAGCGCCGAGATACACTTTTTCGCATAAGGGAACTGCATAGCAAGCTCGCTAGGCATAGCGTGTCTGCCCGCCTTGTATTCGGGATAGAATTTATGGCGGAATGTCGGTGATTTCAGGTCAAAAGCCACCGCAACGTAGTCGGGCTTTAAATTGTCAAGCTGGGCAAATAATACGTTAAGAAATCCGTAAACAGCCTGAGTATATACTCCTGCGGAGTTTGTAAGCGGTCTTATACCGTAAAACTGACGGTTTAAAATACTGTTGCCGTCGATTATCAGCAGTTTTTCCATATTTTTCAAGGATATACAATTTACTAAAAATTTTAAGCACCTAATGTTGTTATTAAATAAGCTTTATCGTTTAATTCTAAAAAATTGTTTTGCAAATTGCATTTGCAACTAATGTAGATGCTTCTTGTACTAGATTTTTAGGTACTTTTTCAAGCATTTCAATATTTTCACATACTGCACATTTTATGCTTGTATCCCCTATTT
>CALDNB010000052.1 GCA_937914775.1 uncultured Clostridia bacterium | reverse complement strand
TTAAAAAAAATGTGAAAAGTACTTGCCAAAGTGCAGTAATATTTGATACAATATGTAGTGCAACTAAGGACAGACAGACAGAGGCTGAAATACTTTCAAAAGAAACCGACGCAATGGTAGTAATCGGCGGGAAACACAGTTCAAACACTTTACAGTTAGTAGAGGTTTGTAAAAGGAACAATGATAAAGTATTTCACATTGAAACTGTTAAAGAACTGCCTAAAGCAGTTTTTTATATACCGGTTATCGGCGTAACTGCTGGTGCATCAACGCCGGACTGGATAATTAAGGAGGTTAGTAACACAATGTCAGAAGAAAAAATGGTGGACACAGAGTTGAATTTTGCGGAGGAATTGGAGAAGTCACTGGTAAGTTTGCATACCGGGGATATTGTTAAGGGTACTGTTATTGGAATTACCCCAACAGAAGTTTATGTAAATCTTGGTTCCAAAGCAGACGGTATTATCCCCGTAGGTGAATTATCAGATGATGATACACTTTCACCTGAGGATATAGTAAAGGTTGGCGACGAAATCGATGTATTCGTTGTAAGAGTTAACGATGTTGAAGGTACAGTTAAACTTTCAAAGAAAAAGATTGACTCAATTGCAGGATACAAAAAAGTAGAAGCAGCACTTGACACAAAAGAAATTTTAACAGGTAAAATTGTTGAGGCAGTTAACCGTGGCGTTATCGTTTTAACAAACGGAGTAAGAGTATTTGTTCCTGCTTCACAGACAAACACAAGAAGAGGCGACGATTTAGAAGCATTGGTTGGTCAGACAACTGAACTTCGTGTTATCGACGTAAACTTAAGAAGAAGAAAAATTGTTGGTTCTATTCGTTCAGTTGCTGCTGAAGCAAAAGCAAAACAGTTAGAAGAATTCTGGGCTGGTGCTGAAGTTGGCAAAGAATATGAAGGTACAGTTAAATCTTTGACAAGTTTTGGTGCGTTTGTTGATATCGGAGGTATTGACGGTTTGGTACATATCTCAGAACTATCCTGGGGTAAAATCAAACATCCTTCAGAAGTAGTTAACGTTGGCGACAAAATCACAGTATTTATTCTTTCAATGGACAAAGAAACAAATAAAATTTCATTGGGCTTCAAAAAAGCAAGTGAAAACCCATGGAAGATAATCGAAGAAAAATACAATGTTGGTGACGTTGTAAGAGTTAAAGTAGTAAGAATTTTCCCGTTTGGTGCTTTTGCAGAAATTATTCCTTATGTTGACGGTTTAATTCACATTTCTCAAATCTCAACAGAGAGAATTGATAAAGTTTCAAGTGCATTGTCAATTGGCGAAACAGTTGATGCTAAAATTACTGCAATTGATTTGGAAAACAAAAAAATCAGTTTAAGTATCAGAGCATTGCTTGAGCCTGAAGTATATGCAGAAGAAAAAGAAGAAGCACCTGCTGAAGAAACTACTGAAGAATAATCATTCTATAATTAAAGCACCTTTTTAGGTGCTTTAATACATTGTTAGGAGTAGCATATTATGACATTTGAATTGTTTAAAAAACAAGTTAATAACAAGTCGGTATCTGTAATCGGTATGGGTATAAGCAACAGACCTTTAATAGATATGCTTATTAAGTGTGATTGCAAAGTAACAGTAAGAGACAAACGGGAAAAAAGTGAATTTACTGATTTACCTTGTGGCTGCAACTTTGTTTTTGGTGAAAACTATCTTTGTGATATAAAAGATGACATTGTTTTCAGAACACCAGGTTTAAGATATGATACTCCTGAACTATTACAGGCAAAAAATAACGGAAGTATAATTACTTCCGAAATGGAAATGTTTGTTTCTCTTTGTCCTGCTAAAATTATTGCCGTAACAGGAAGTGACGGCAAAACTACAACTACAACACTTATAAGCGAATTTATAAAAGCATCAGGTAAGAAGTGTTTTGTCGGTGGTAATATCGGCAAACCACTTTTGCCTGAAATTGATAATATTAAAAAAGACGATTTGGTTGTACTTGAATTAAGTAGTTTCCAACTGCACACCATGACTAAAAGCCCTCATATTGCGGTTGTTACCAATTTATCACCAAATCATCTTGACTATCACATTGATTATCAGGAATACATTGATGCAAAAAAGAATATCTTTGTTCATCAGAACAACAAAGATAAACTAATACTAAATAAAGATAATCAGGATACTTATAAACTTAAGGACTTTGCATCATCACAGATTATTTATTTCTTCACCCCAAATTACTGTCAAACTCTTGACATATATTCTTGGTGTGGTCTGTCCCTGGTGTTCTCTTTACTTAGA
>CALDNB010000051.1 GCA_937914775.1 uncultured Clostridia bacterium | reverse complement strand
ACGCAGGTAATCCTGACGGATTACCGAGTATTTTAACGTGGCAGAGGCCAAAATTCACCTTTGAAAATCGTGGTTCGGATAGCTTCTGTCACCCTAATTATACACCATATTTTTGCTTTTCTCAATAGATATTTTAATTATTTGTATTTACTTTTCCGAAAAATTGGAGTATAATGTGGGAAGGAGGGAATGAAATGAGTTTTTTAGAGAGAATTAAAGAAAGAGCAAAAGAACAAAAGAAAACAATTGTACTGGCAGAGGGAGAAGAAATCCGTACTGTCAAAGCAGCCCACATTATATTAAGCGAAAAAATCGCAGACCTTGTTTTAATCGGTAATGCCGATAAAATCAACCAACTTGCAAAGGATTATGATATATCTGGCGCAACAATCATTGACCCTGAAACAAGTGAATTAACAAATGAACTGGCTGCATCTTTTTACGAACTTAGAAAAAGCAAAGGTATAACTGAAGAAGAGGCGCTAAAAACTGTTAAAAACCCCTTGTACTTTGGTTGTATGCTTGTTAAAACAGGTAAAGCAGACGGTATGGTAGCAGGTGCGGTTAACTCCACATCAAACGTACTTCGTCCCGCTTTGCAGATATTAAAAACTGCACCAAACACAAAACTTGTAAGCGCATTCTTTATTATGTGCGTACCTGACTGTGAATACGGTGCTAACGGCACATTCCTTTTTGCAGACTCAGGCTTAAACCAGAACCCCGATGCAGACGAGGTTTCAGAAATCGCTATCAGTTCTGCAAAATCATTTGAACAGTTGGTAGAGACAGATGCAAGAGTTGCTATGCTTTCATATTCAACTTATGGAAGCGCAAAAAGCGAACTTGTAGAAAAAATGCAGTTGGCTACAAAACTTGCAAAAGAAAAACGCCCCGACATTATGTTGGACGGCGAATTGCAGTTTGACGCCGCAGTTGTTCCGTCAGTTGGCGAACAAAAAGCACCGGGAAGCCCTGTTGCAGGTAAGGCAAACGTTATGGTATTCCCTGACCTTAATGCAGGTAACATCGGTTATAAACTTGTTCAGCGTCTTGCAAAAGCAGAGGCGTACGGACCAATAACACAAGGTATTGCAAAGCCTGTAAACGACCTTTCAAGAGGCTGTACTGCCGAAGACATCGCAGGTGTTGTTGCTATTACTTGTGTTCAGGCACAATAGGAGGTAAAATAATATGAAAATTCTTGTTATTAACGCAGGAAGTTCTTCACTTAAGTATCAGTTGATTGATATGACAACAGAGGACGTTCTTGCAAAAGGCTTGTGCGAAAGAATAGGTATTGAGGGCTCAAGACTAAAACACCGCCCCATAGGTAAAGACGAAATAATAATCGAATCTCCGATGCCTACCCATGCTGCTGCTGTTGACCTTGTAATCAAGGCGTTAACAGATGGTGATTACGGTGTAATTAAAGATATGAGCGAAATTAATGCTATAGGTCACAGAGTTGTTCACGGCGGAGAATTGTTTAACGGCTCAGTTGTTATTAATGACGAAGTTAAACAGGCTCTTGTTTTGTGCTCAGATTTAGCGCCATTACACAACCCCGCAAACTTAATCGGTATTGAGGCTTGTGAAAAAGCAATGCCCGGAGTTGTTCAGGTTGGCGTTTTTGATACTGCCTTCCACCAGACAATGCCCAAAGAAGCATATACTTACGCTATTCCCTATGAATACTATGAAAAATATAAAATAAGAAAATATGGTTTCCACGGCACATCTCACAAATACGTAACAATGCGTGCTGCAGAAATGCTTGGCAAAGATATTAACGATATTAATATTATTACCTGCCACCTTGGTAACGGCTCAAGTATGACTGCTGTTAAAAACGGTAAATCAGTTGATACTACAATGGGCTTTACACCGCTTGCAGGTGTACCTATGGGCACAAGATGCGGTGACATCGACCCTGCAATTTTAACTTTCTTAATGGAAAAAGAGGGCTTGACTGCAGCAGAAATCGATAATATACTAAACAAAAAATCAGGCGTTTTCGGCGTATCACAGTTAAGTTCAGACTTCAGAGATTTGGCAGAAGCAAGAGCAAAGGGCGACGAAAAAGCAGCCTTGGCAGAAAATATGTTTATGTATGCAGTTAAAAAATGTATCGGTCAGTATATGGCTGTACTTGGCAGAGTTGACGCTATCGTATTTACTGCAGGTGTAGGCGAAAACAACGCTGAGGGCAGAGAAATGATTATGGACGGCTTAGAATTCTTAGGCGCTAAAATCGACCCTGTTAAAAACAACAGACGCGGCGGAGAATTTGAAGCAAGTGCTGACGACTCTAAAATTAAAATCTTTGTTATTTCAACAAATGAAGAGTTAATGATAGCAAAAGAAACATTAGCGTTGTTATAAGGGGCTGTAAAAAAAGCGCAGAACGTAAAAACAAAAGGAAAACATTAAAAATGTTTTCCTTTTTTATAATTTACTTTTATGTTTTTGGTTAACGACCTTTTTTGATGTCTTCATAACTTGACAAAAATATTGCAAGGAGCCCCAGAAAACCGCCAAAAATAAGATTTATGTTAAGCGTATCTTTGCCTGAAATAACAGAAACTATACTTGTAATTACTGCGGAGAAAGGCATAATAACTGCCACGATGCAAGCGTCTATGTGCTTCATAGAGTTTGTACGGATTATCCAGCACAAGGCGGAGACAATCAAAGTTACTGCAATTGCAAATATTATGTGAACAGGTTTTATGGAAAATACTATTTTTTCAACAGAAGTAAAATCAAAAACCACTGTTGATATTAAAGATACAATAAAGCCGGTAACGGCTTGTGTTGCCAGATAAAGGGGAACGTTCAGGTTTTTTGCATACACGCCTGTTCCTGCAATGTTAAAACCGTAAAGCAGTCCTGCAATAGCGCAGAGAATTTCGCCAATTCCAAAACCCTGACCACCAAGGGTTGTGCCGTTTAAAACAAGGGCACTTAAAAGACACAGAATACTGCCTGCTAATGTTGAGATTTTTGGTTTTTTCTTAACCAAAATATACATTAAAACAGGTACTGTTATGCAGGACAGATTTTCCAAAAAGGCGTATTTTGCGGGAGTTGTGTATAAAAGACCTATTTTCTGGCACAAGTTTGCAAGTGCCATAAAAATCCCTGTAGGTACACCGACTTTTATGTAGGACATATTAAATTCTTTTATATGATTTTTAGCAATTATAAGATATGCAATAAATAGTATCAGTTCTGAAAAGCACATACGTGCTGTGGGAGAATAATATTTGTAAAGTTCCAGCGTCAACAAGGGAGAACATCCCCAGACAAATACCACAAAGAATAAACCCATATATGAAATTGCTTTTTTTCTCAAAAACTGCACTTTGCATACGCTCCTTTCAAACAAAGGTATTATAACATTACACTTTGATTTGCGGAATATCTGTTTTATAACAAGGTTGTGAATTTTTTTCAACGGAGGGAATTATGGATACAGAAAAAATAGAAGTATTAATAAGAGCCATTGAACTTGGGAGTTTGTCCAAAGCGGCGGCAGAATATTTATATACTCCGTCAGCACTTTCTCACATTTTAGATGGAATTGAAGAGGAGGTAGGAGCAAGGTTTATAAAAAGAACACACACAGGGATTGAAGTTATAAAGGGCTGCGAAGAAATTGTTGACAATCTCAAAAAAATCGTGGAGTTAAAAAAGTATACAAAACAGATTGCAAAAGAGATAAACAAAAATAACAGTGTTCTTACCATTGCAACGTATGCCAGTTTGTCAAAACACCTTCTTGCAAAAATTATAAAGGGCTTTAATGAAAAACACCCCAATATTCACATAAATATTTTTGTGGTAGAAAGTATGCAGAAAGTGTTTGAACAGGAAAAGGCAGATATACTGTTCGGAGAAAGTGTCAGGGCGGAAAATGTGGTGTGGGAAGAGGTGTTGACAGACCCCTATGTTGCTGTAATACCAAAATCGTATGAGTATCAGGGGTCTGAAATAAAACGTGAGCAACTTTATCAATATACGTTTTTAAAAGCCACCGACAAAAATACCTCGGCATACATTGACGAAGGCAAATTTAGAGATGTAATCAATGTACAGTCACAAGACGACAGTTCCGTAATTCATTTGGTAAAAGAGGGACTGGGAATTGCAGTGTTGCCTAAACTTTCTGTTTATTGCGACGAAAATGCACACTGCGTAAAATTAGAGCCCGAGTTTTCAAGAACCTTAGGTATTACTTATAAAGAAAAAACATTTGCAGGGAAAACAGAACTCCAGAAGTTTGTTAAGTACATAAGAAAGTTTGATTTTAAACAATTCATATACTAAAAAATGGGCTGTAAAAATAGACCAGAACACAAAAATCAAGGGGAACATAAAATGTTTTCCTTTTTTATTTTTAGCCATAATATTTGCAATTTTGGTCAAATGCTGTTATAATGAATAAAAGAAAATCGCAATGCGATTTTCAATCATACCTATTACCTATTAACTATTACCTATTCACTTATAACAAGGGGGTATATAATATGGCTGCAGTAAATGTAACTGTCCGAATGGACGAGGATTTAAAAGGACAATTGCAGGAATTGATTTCAAAAGCAAATATGGATATGTCAACCTTTTTTGTACTGTCTGCAAAGCAGGCGGTAAAAGAACAAAAAGTCCCTTTTGACACACAACTTACTTTTCCAAACAGAGGAAAGGATATGGTTTGTGACATAAAAGAGTTTTTAAAAAGCAATACAGGAAGAAAAATAGTATTTGACGATGTGGTAAATTATGTCCACGCCAGTCGCACAACAGTAAAAAACGCCTTTTCAAAAGAAACAGGAATGGGCGTTATGAAATACTATAACCTTTTAAAGATAGAAAAAGCAAAGCAGTATATTGACGAGGGCAACTACAATATGTCCCAGATTGCAAACCTTTTAGGTTATGACAGTATTCATTACTTTTCAAAGCAGTTTAAATTGATTACGAAAATGACTCCAACAGAATATGCCAAAAACAAAACTTAGGGCTCGGAAAAATTGGTCTGAACAAAAAAAGGAAAACATCAGAAATGTTTTCCTTTTAAAATTTTATGCTCTGGACTTTTTACAAGTTATATCCTGCTTCGATTGCCTTTAGATTTGTATCGAATAACTGCTGTTTTGTTGGGGGAACGCTTTTTGCAAGACCTTGTTTTACAGTTTCCATATCAACAAAACCTGTTTCTTTTAAAAGTTTACCAAACATTATCATATTGGCAAGTTTGGGCATACCCATATCGT
This sequence comes from uncultured Clostridia bacterium, assembly GCA_937914775.1. Taxonomy (GTDB): domain Bacteria; phylum Bacillota; class Clostridia; order Monoglobales; family Firm-18; genus RGIG1864. Next base: position 7,321 of record CALDNB010000051.1, on the reverse strand, counting down.
TTGCCATTTTAGTTGCTGGAACTTTAAACACGTTAACGTCTTTTCTTGTGCAGTCTCTGTCAATTAAAGCGCTGTCGATAAAGATGTTACCGCCCGGAACAACATCATTTTCAAATTTGTCAAATGACGGCTTGTTCATTACAACCAAATCTGTGGGGTTAACAATAATGGGAGAGCCGACGGGCTGGTCTGATACGATAACGTGGCAGTTAGCAGTACCGCCTCGCATTTCGGGGCCGTAAGAGGGAAGCCATGAAACAAACTTCTCTGCAACAAGACCTGAATATGCGGCAACTTTACCTGAGAACAAAATGCCCTGACCGCCGAAACCTGCAAATAAAATTTCGTTAGTTTTACTCACCGTCTTTACCCCCTTCCTTGTCAATGTCTTTATAAACACCTAAAGGATAGTGAGGTATCATATTATCCCTTAACCAGTCAAGTGCCTCAACAGGGCTTAAACCCCAGTTTGTAGGGCAGGTTGACAATACTTCAACTAATGAGAAGCCTTTTTTGTCTATCTGGTTCTGGAAAGCCTTTTTAATTGCGGCTTTACATTCGTTAATGTGTTTTACGCTGTCAACAGCACATCTGCTTATAAAGGAGGGTCCCTCTAAAGTTGACAACATTTCAGAAATTCTGATTGGATAGCCCTGTGCCTCTACTTTTCTTCCGTAAGGAGAGGTTTGTGTAACCTGACCAACTAAAGATGTAGGAGCCATCTGTCCGCCAGTCATACCGTAAATTGCATTGTTTACGAAAATTACTGTTATGTTCTCGCTTCTTGCAGCAGAATGTACTGTTTCTGCAGTACCGATAGCGGCAAGGTCGCCGTCACCCTGATAAGTAAATACAATGTTTTCGGGATTTGCTCTTTTTATACCTGTTGCAACTGCAGGTGCTCTGCCGTGAGCGGCTTCTTGCATATCGCAGTTAAAGTAGTTGTATGCAAAAACTGCACAACCAACGGGAGCAACACCAACTGTTTTACCCTCTATACCAAGTTCGTCAATTACCTCTGCTACAAGACGGTGAATAATACCGTGAGTACAACCGGGGCAATAATGGAAAGGCACGTCTGCAAGTGCGTGAGGTTTTTTAAATACTGTTTCCATCTTACATTACCTCCTTGATTTTGTTTAAGATTTCTGCAGGAGCAGGTACCATACCGCCGGTTCTGCCGTAAAACTCTACAGGACAAGCACCGTTTGCGGCAAGTTTAATATCTTCTATCATCTGTCCCATACTCATTTCAACAGAAATCATACATTTGCATTTTTTAGCAGTTTCGGCAATAATGTCTTTGGGGAAAGGCCACAAGGTAATAGGTCTTATTAAGCCAACCTTTATGCCCTCTGCTCTTGCCATTCTCATTGCAGCAGTTGCAATTCTTGCTGTTGTGCCGTATGCAACTAAAACAATGTCTGCATCTTCAATATTTTCTGTTTCATATTTAACTTCTGTCTTTTCTATTTCGTCGTATTTTTTGTAGCGTTCCACTACTAAGTCTTCAAGTTCTTTCGGGTCAATGTATAAAGAGTTTACTACATTTTTCTTTCTCTTCATCTGTGTACCTGTTGTTGCCCATGGTTTTTCGATTTCTTTTGTATCTACATTGTCAGGGAAAGAAATAGGCTCCATCATCTGACCAATCATACCGTCACCTAAAATCATAACGGGCATACGGTATTTGTCTGCCAAATCAAAAGCGTTTGTTGTGCAGTCAACGATTTCCTGAATGGAGGAGGGAGCAAGAACGATTAATCTGTAGTCACCGTGTCCGCCGCCTTTAGTTGCCTGGAAATAGTCTGACTGTGCAGGTTGAATACCGCCAAGACCTGGGCCTCCGCGTACAATGTTTATAATTACGCAGGGTAAGTCTGCACCTGCAATATATGAAATACCTTCTGATTTAAGTGAAATACCGGGGGATGAAGATGATGTCATAACTCTTACCCCTGCACCTGCCGCACCGTAAACCATATTGATTGCGGCAACCTCACTTTCTGCCTGCATAAATGTACCGCCGATTTTTGGCATTTTCTTTGCCATATATGCGGAAATTTCTGTTTGAGGTGTTATAGGATATCCGAAGAAGTGTTTGCAGTTGGCTCTTATAGCCGCTTCTGCAATGGCTTCGTTACCTTTCATTAATACCTTATCCATTATTAATCTTCCTTTCCTTGTTATTTTTCAACTGTGATTACTACGTCAGGGCAAATAGTTGCACAGAATTTGCAACCGATACATTTGTCCTGCTCTACTACCTGTGCAGGGTGAAAGCCCTTTTTGTTTAGTCTGTCAGTTGCCATTACAACAATTTTTTTGGGGCAGACTGTTGTGCAAAGTTCACAGCCCTTGCATAAATCTTCGTTAAAGGTTACTTTTGCCATATTTATATCTCCTTTCATAACTCCCAGGGTAAAGTCAGATTTAATTCCAACTCCATTTTGGGACCGTCTATATTTTTTAAAACCTCTTTTGTGCCTGAAACACACATAAGGGGAATTTTTGTTAACTGTTCGGCTTTTCTTGCTTTTTCCATACTCTTTTCCACAATTTCTGCCGTTGTTGCCTCTTTAACATTTGTGTTGTTAATAAGTTTTGTGACTTTAAGCCGTGACGCAAACTCTATTTCCTTTAAAATTTCATAAACGTCTTCGGGCTCTTTTGTCATAGGCCGTAAAAAGTTCATTACAAAGTACATTTCGTACCCGTTTTTAAAATACTTGTTAAACTGACCTAAGGCAATTGCGCCGTCTTCGTCTCCCCCAACGTCTAAAATAACGTCGTTTGTGCCCTGAAGTGCTGAAAATATTTCAGGAGGCAGGGAGGGAATATCTACGTTTGTGTTTGCAAATTCGGGAGTAATTACTTTTACGCCCAAAGCCTCAAGTTTGTCTTTTGCATCTGCAGTACGGAAATAGGGATTTACAATGTCCATATCAACAATAACGGGATTTTTTAACTTTTGTGCCAGATTTATTGCGATTTCTGTTTTTCCGCTTCCGTAATGCCCTGTTATAATGTATATCATAATAGTCCTCCGAGTTATTACATAATCCCGATAATATATCATAATAACACAATTTCAGATAAAATTCAATATTTTTGGGCAAAAAAAACGGCAATATGTAAATATTGCCGTTTTAATTTTATTAGTTGTAGTGTTTGTCTCTTGCTACATAGTGAGTATGAAGCAATTCGTGTGCCTTATGACTGCAGGGCTCACCAAGATATTCCTCGTAAATCTTTGTAACTACTGGGTTTTTGTGAGACTTTCTTATAGCCATTGATTTGTCTTCGTCGTAAATTGCCTGTGCTCTTACGGCTTTAACATCAACTGACATTTTTGTTTTTGCATCAACTATTGACTGACCGCCGCCTGTTACGCAACCGCCGGGGCAACCCATAATTTCAACAAATTCGTACTGTGCTTTACCGTCTCTTATCTGTTCCATAAGGTATCTTGCACAGCCAAGACCGTTTGCAACTGCAAGTCTTATTTTCTTACCTGCAACTTCAACTTCTGCAGTTTTGATACCGTTTGTACCGCGAACTTCGTGGTAGTCGATGTTTTCCAAATCTTCACCTGTTAATATGTCGGCAACTGTTCTTAAAGCCGCTTCCATAACACCGCCTGTAGCACCGAAGATTACTGCGGCACCTGTTGATGTTTCAAATGGAGCGTCAAATTTACCGTCAGGAAGATTTACAAAATCGATACCTGCCTGTTTAATCATTTTGCCAAGTTCTCTTGTTGTAATTGAAATGTCAACATCGGGGCAACCGTTTGCTGCCAGTTCTTCTCTTGCAACTTCGTATTTTTTAGCAGTACATGGCATTACAGATACAACAACGATGTCTTTGGGGTCAAGGTTGTTTTTCTCTGCATAGTATGATTTAATTAGTGCACCAAACATTTCGTGAGGTGATTTTGCTGATGACAAATTGTCAAGCATTTCAGGGAAGTTGTGTTCGCAGAATTTAACCCAACCCGGGCTGCAGGATGTGATTAACGGTAATTTACCGCCGTTTTGTAATCTCTGCAATAACTCTGTGCCTTCTTCCATAATTGTAAAGTCTGCAGCAGTATCTGTGTCGCAAACAAGGTCAAAGCCAAGACCTTTTAGAGCAGCAGCCATTTTGCCTGTTACTCTTGTGCCTATCGGCATACCGAATTCTTCGCCTAAAGATACTCTTACAGCAGGAGCAGTCTGAACAACAACGTGTTTTGTTTCGTCAGCAAGTGCTTCCCATACTCTGTCAATATCTTCTTTTTCTTTTAATGCGCCAACAGGACAAGCAGTAATACACTGTCCGCAGTTTACGCAGGAAACTTCGTTTAATGATTTTTCAAAAGTACATCCAACGTGGCTTATAAAGCCTCTTTCCATAACGTCGATTGCACCAACTGTCTGAACGTTTTTACAAACGCTTACGCAACGGCGGCATAAGATACATTTGTTGTTATCTCTTACAATTGAGGGAGATAAGTCGTCAACGCCGTAGTCGGGGTTTTCGCCGTCAAATCTTATGTCTGTAACACCAAGTTCTTCAGAAAGTTTCTGTAGTTCGCAGTTCTGGTTTCTTACGCAAGTCAAGCACTTTCTTTCGTGGTTTGAAAGAATAAGTTCCAAAGTAACTTTTCTTGCCTCTCTTACCTTTGGAGAGTTTGTATATACTTCCAAGCCCTCTGCAACAGGGTAAACACAAGCCGCCTGCAATGCTCTTGCACCTTTTATTTCAACTAAGCACATACGGCAGGCGCCGATTTCATTAACATCTTTTAAATAGCAAAGAGTAGGGATGTTAATGTTGGCAAGTCTTGCTGCTTCTAAAATGGTAGTTCCTTCGGGAACAGATACATCAATATTATTAATCTTTAAATTAACCATTATAATTCCCTCCCCTTATTCCTTAATAATTGCCTGTTTCTTACAAGCAGACATACAAGCACCGCACTTGATACATTTGCTCTGGTCAATAACAAACGGTGATTTGATTTCGCCTGAAATAGCATTTGCAGGACACTGTCTTGCACATAAACTGCAGCCGATACATTTTTCAGGTACAATTTTGTACTGAAGTAAGTTCTTACATACACCTGCAGGACATTTTTTATCCACAATGTGAGCAATATATTCGTCTTCAAAGTATCTTAATGTTGAAAGTACGGGGTTTGGAGCAGTTTGTCCCAAACCGCAAAGCGCAGACGCTTTAATGCTGTTTGCTAAAAGTTTTAAGTTGTCAAGGTCTTTCATTGTAGCCTTGCCGTCAGTAATTTTTGTTAATATTTCAAGCATTCTTCTTGTACCGATACGGCAGGGAGCACATTTACCGCATGATTCATCAACTGTAAATTCCAAGAAGAATTTTGCGATGTCAACCATACAGGAGTCTTCGTCCATAACGATAAGACCGCCTGAACCCATCATTGAACCGATGCTGATCAGTGAGTCATAGTCGATTTCAACGTCGATAAGTGAAGCAGGAATACAGCCACCTGAAGGACCGCCTGTCTGTGCTGCTTTGAATTTTTTGCCGTTAGGAATACCGCCGCCGATGTCTTCAACGATAGTACGAAGAGTTGTACCCATAGGTACTTCAACAAGACCTGTATTTTTGATTTTACCGCCCAAAGCAAATACCTTTGTGCCGTGGCTCTTTTCTGTACCGATATTGTTAAACCATTCAACGCCGTTTAATATAATCTGAGGAATGTTTGCATAAGTTTCAACGTTGTTTAAGATTGTAGGTTTGCCCCACAAACCTTTAACTGCAGGGAACGGAGGACGAGGTCTTGGCTCTCCTCGTTTACCTTCGATTGAAGTCATAAGTGCTGTTTCCTCACCGCAAACGAAAGCACCTGCACCAAGTCTTATTTCCAAATTAAATGAGAAGTCTGTTCCGAATATGTTGTCACCAAGTAAGCCGTATTCTCTTGCCTGGTCAATAGCAATCTGCAATCTGTTAACTGCGATTGGGTATTCTGCTCTGATGTAAATATAACCCTGGTCTGCGCCGATTGCATAACCTGCAATAGCCATTGCCTCAATTACTGAATGGGGGTCACCCTCTAAAACGCTTCGGTCCATAAATGCACCCGGGTCACCTTCGTCCGCATTACAGCCAACATATTTCTGACCTTTTGGCTGTTTTGCAGCAAAGTCCCATTTTAAGCCTGTGGGGAAACCGCCGCCCCCTCTACCACGGAGACCTGAATCTTTAATCATTTGAATAACTTCTTCACGAGTCATTTCTGTTAAAACTTTACCAAGAGCCTTGTAACCGTCAAGTGCTATATACTCGTCAATGTTTTCAGGGTCGATAACACCGCAGTTTTTAAGAGCGATACGCATCTGGTGTTTGTAGAAGTTTGTATCGTTTAAAGGCATAATCTCTTCTTCTTTTACTGATTCATCATATAAAAGATGTTTTACGATTCTTCCTTTTACTATATGCTCGTCAACAATTTCTTTAACGTTTTCAGGAGTAATTCTGCTGTAGAATGCACCTTCGGGATAAACTATAACGATTGGACCTAATGCGCAAAGACCGAAGCAACCTGTTTTTACAACTTTTACTTCGTCTGCCATACCAACACGTGAAAGTTGTGTTTCAAATTCTGAAATCAGTTTCTCGCTGCCTGACGATGTACAACCGGTACCGCCACACACAAGAATATGTGCTCTGACTAAATTCATTGTATCTTTTCCTCCTATTATTATTTTTCAACTGCGCCGATGGTGTATTCAACTACCGGTTTGTTGTTAATTATATGCTCGTTTACAATTCTTACTGCCTTTTCTCTGTCAACTTTAACATAAGTTACTTTGTCTTTGCCAGGCTCCAATACTTCAACGATAGGCTCTAAACGGCACATACCGATACAGCCTGTCTGTGAAACTGCTGCGTGTGCAACATTTCTTTTTGCAAGTTCTTCTGAAATTGCGTTAAGTGTGTCTCTTGCACCTGCTGCAATACCGCATGTAGCCATACCTACAACTATTCTTATGCCGTTTTCTCCGTCTTTACGGATGTTCATAGAATTTATTGTTTTGTTTCTTATTGCTTCTAATTCCGCCAAACTTTTCATTACTGCTTACCTCCCATTATATCATTTAATGATTGTTCAATATTTTCTTTAAGCCATACTAAAACGTCAGGTGTTGTAATATCTACTTCCATAAGGACATTTTTTATCTCCCTTGTGTCAACCGTAAACTCCGCTCCGTTAAACTTGTGTGTATAAACATAGTCGATTTCGGGCTTGGTGTTTATAATTGTTAAAAAGGTGTCTGCCATATTGCCTACGGGC